>NZ_DKIK01000065.1:0-282 GCF_002454215.1 Acinetobacter sp. UBA6720 | reverse complement strand
TCGCATCAACTGGGAGGACATTATGGCTCTTATTTCATTGCGCCAGCTCTTGGATCACGCCGGCGAACATGCTTACGGCGTACCAGCATTCAACGTAAACAACTTAGAACAAATGCGCGCAATCATGCTTGCAGCAGATGCGACAAATTCACCTGTTATCGTACAAGCATCAGCGGGTGCGCGTAAATATGCAGGTGCTCCATTCTTACGTCATCTTATTTTTGCAGCAATTGAAGAATGGCCACACATTCCAGTGGTAATGCACCAAGACCACGGTACAGA
>NZ_DKIK01000184.1:3526-4271 GCF_002454215.1 Acinetobacter sp. UBA6720 | reverse complement strand
TCTGCTCCAGATATAGCAACAGATACTCGGTCAGAACTCGAACCGAAAGATGACGGATTGACTACTCCAGTCGAAACAGAAAATAAGCGTATTCCAGTGCCAGAGCACGTAGAACCAGAGCAGCCGAAAAGAGGCTTTCTCAGTCGCTTTTTCTTACCGAATGGGTGAGAGCATTGTTGACTGTAGCTAATCAAAATTGTGGAACATTGATTAAAAAACATACGTTGAACGTGAATAGTCACGAAAAAGCCGTTCCAGTGCGCTGAACCCTAGAACGGCTTACTTTAAGATATTGATGCGAAAAGGAAAAGTTCAAGTATTTCGCATAAGGCGTATTATGTTAATTTTAGAAATATTATTAAATGCTTAAAATCACTTAGGCAAATGCTCCAAATACGGAGCTAACCGTACTTACTATGCACATTTGTACATTTTCAAGCATACTTGCCTGCTTAAAAAGTTTGTTACCAGTAATGTTTGGTGTACGGTTCAGGTTATTTATGTCTTTAATCATATTTATCTCCTGTTCTAACATTGTTACTTCATTAAGTTTCATGAATTTTATTTGACCTAAGCTATTTGCTAAGGAAAAACCAATAATTGCTAGTAGTAAGATTAGTCCGATCAAAGGAACATCGCCCAATGAATCCACTTGCCTAAGTGATTGATTTGATTATAACACAAATCTTTTTTAGTTATGTATAACAAAAAACTTACATTCAAAGCTACTATACACAAAATAAGA
>NZ_DKIK01000184.1:0-3469 GCF_002454215.1 Acinetobacter sp. UBA6720 | reverse complement strand
TCTTATTTTGTGTATAGTAGCTTTTAGCATATTTATTGATGGTTATTACAATGCTAGTAATTTCAGAAAGAGAAGTTATAGATCGCTTAAATTTTGATAATCCGTGGTGGGAAGATAAGCATACCTCTATCCCTTATAGTAGTAATCCTAGACGAAAGTATTTTTCCTCTTTTTACTACACTGTATTAGACAGATCTATCAATAGAGCCGTTGTCTTGATGGGACCTAGACGTGTTGGTAAAACAGTCATGGTCATGCAAAGTATTTATGAATTGATCAATCACGAAGGCATTAATAATAAAAATATTTTATTTTTATCTCTTGAAACTCCTATTTACACAGGTATAAGTCTAGAAAAATTATTAAATATGTTCATTAAATTACATGAACATACAAGAAAATCAGAATTATTTATTTACTTTGATGAAATACAATACTTAAAGAATTGGGAAGTACACTTAAAATCTTTAGTTGACTCATACCCAGAGTATAAATTTATTGTTACAGGATCTGCTGCCGCTGCTTTGCGACTTAAAAGCAATGAATCAGGTGCTGGAAGGTTTAGTGACTATATCCTTCCTCCATTAACATTTGCTGAATATTTAGCCTTCATTGAAAGAGAAAATGAACTAATAGAAACTCTTAGAGATGATACAAGCAAAGTTTTCTTTAAAGCAAAAAACATAGAAGAACTAAATAAGGAGTTTATTAACTATCTCAATTATGGAGGATATCCTGAGGCTGTTTTCTCTTCAACAATTAGAGGAAATCAGGCTCAATATATTAAAAGTGATATTATAGATAAAGTTCTTTTAAGGGATCTACCAAGCTTATATGGAATTAATGATATCCAAGAACTTAATAGGCTATTTACAACCCTCGCATATAACACAGGGCAAGAAGTTTCTTTAGATGGATTATCAAAAGATTCAGGTGTTGCTAAGAACACAATAAAACGTTATCTGGAGTATCTAGAAGCTGCTTTTTTAATTAAACAAGTCGAAAGAATCGATAACAACTGCAAACGCTTCAAAAGAGCAACTTTTTTTAAAATTTATTTAACAAACCCATCTATGCGATCCGCTCTATTCGGACAAATTGATGATGAATCCCCTCATATGGGAGCACTTACAGAAACTGCTATCTTTAGCCAATGGCAACATAGCGATCTAACGTCCTTATATTATGCTAGATGGGATAAAGGTGAGATTGATATTGTACATTTAAATAGCTTACAAAAACCCTCATGGTTTATTGAAGTAAAATGGACTGATCGTCCATTTACCGACCATAAAGAGCTTAATAACTGTATTGAATTCAGGAAAAAAAATCCTGATATCAAAACAAAGAGAACACTCGTTACAAGTAAAACTATCGATGATCAATTAGAGTATAGAGGTGATACATTCGAATTTAAGCCTGCGAGCCTATATGCCTATACGCTAGGTTTTAACCTCTTACAGCGTAAAGAAATATAAATTACACAATAGAGTCAGCAGCAACTTTGATTTATATTCTAGATGCACATCCAAGCCTGACTTAAAACTCTAGGCAATAAAAAACCCCGACATCCTGTCGGGGTTTTTCGTATTTGGTACTAGGGTCAACTCCTGTCATCCCTCGCGTCCTGTCGCTGATTTTATTGTTGTTATCTGGAACATCCTGTTCTCGATGAACTCATCATAGGAAATTGAGCTGAGTATGGCTATTGGCAATTTTCTTGAATGGCTGTACGCCAAAACGTACACGGAAATAGCGTAAAAATTACCCCAAAGTTTATCCGCAGAGATTGGGGATGATTTCAATTGTGTGACGCTTGAGAAATCAGGGGAAAGTGAAATTTTGAGCATTTTTTAACCGATTTTATTGGCAGAATATGACAAAGTTGCTTAAAAATCAGCCGACTTGTTTCGGAGTCGGCTTTTTACCTATTTTTTAGTCATGACTAATTTTTTAAATATTTGAAAAACAATAATTTTTTAGAAGTGTGTTATTCACCAATTAAAATGTCTATGCGATAAACCATTTAAAATGTCCTGTTTTTAACCATAAGAGTCAAGCACAGGATTTAAATTTCTTTGTTCAATAACAGCTTTCTGAGCTTTACGGCTCGGCATACTTTTCTTGAGACGGGAACGTTTATTCTGTTTTTCCAACTCTTCGTGTTGCTGTTGAATATGAGCTAGGACTGCGCCTAACCGTTTATTCTCAACCACTTCATTTTGCTGCAGTCCAGCCAGTTTATTGAAGACGCTATAGTTGATCTTCCGTCCTTCATGCATGATGGCCACAGTGCCATCTGGATACTCCAGAAATGAAATGTATTGCCCAACCAGCTTATGATTCAGTACTGTTGGCTCAAGCATATAAATACATTTGTCATAGGTGATGGTCAGATTCTTAGTGACCTTACGTGGTTCCTGCCAGGTGAAAATATCCTCCAGTTCAAGATCAGATTCGGTTAAAGGGCGATGCAAGTTCTTGGAATTTCTCGCACACTTGGCGAACTTCTGATTGAAATGCTCAATAAAGCAGGGCAGCCATGCATTGGCTTCGGCAATCGAGCAGATGCCTTCCAGGCGCATCTCCTTGATCAGACGATCCTGCAGTGTCCTGTTAGCACGTTCCACACGACCTTTGGCCTGTGGGGAGTTGGCAAAGATAATATCAATGTTTAACTCATTCAGAATCCTGCCAAATTGTGTGATCTGACTGTCCTGACTGGATTTCTGGTTCACTCTGAATACCGAATGTTTGTCACTATAAAAGGCCAGCGGCTTGCCGTATTGTTCAATGTAGGCTCGGGTGGAAAGCATATAGTCAAAGGTGGTTTCAGCCTCACAAAAGCGCAGATGCAACAGCTTTCCAGTGGCATCATCGATATAAACCAGCAAGCAGCATTTTGCAGCTCGACCTTCAAACCAGTCATGATATGAGCCATCAATTTGGATCAGTTCACCGAAGCAATCCCGCTTATATCGAGGCTGATATGGCCGTTTCAGACGCTTGGATCGCGGAATCCAGAGTTCATTGGCAGTCATCCAGCGACGAACCGTTTCCACAGGAATATTCAGGTCAAACATGCTGCTGAGCTTCTCATGCGCCAAGGTTGGGCCAAAGCCCAGCAGATGTTCAGAAATAAGGGAAAGGCATTCAGACTTTACGGCTTCATCATGGCGACGATGACCCGGTTGACCACGACTGGCATGTGTCAGGCCTGAAATACCGTCTTGCTTGAGCTTGTGCAATAACCGGGTAATTTGACGGGTTGAAAGATTCAGAATTTCAGCAGCACGGACTTGTGTAATACGTCGATCTCGAACATCTTGCAGCACTGCAATACGTTGTATTTCCTTGTCAGACATAGTGATCAGCATCTCGATTCATATCCAGTCCATGATGTTGATGCGCATCATAGACCAGACATTTTTATTGGTGAGAATACAGACACTTTAAATGGTTTCTAACA
>NZ_DKIK01000005.1:2230-4601 GCF_002454215.1 Acinetobacter sp. UBA6720 | reverse complement strand
AGCAGTAAAGTCTTTTGCTACAGATGCAATCAGGCTAACTTTGTCACCTTCAACACCAGCAAGTACGATGACTGCATTTTCTAATTTTGATTTCACACCGTCATGTAGGTTGCGAAGTGATTTCGCATCCATGTTTTGAACAGTCGTGATTAGCGTTTGACGACCCGCAAGCGTTTGAACTTGGCTAAGCAGTTCAGCAGCTTGGAAGCTGGCAAGTTTTTGATTGAGTTGCTCAATCTGTTTTTGCAAGCTTGATGCTGTGTCGACTAAGGCTTCAACTTTTTCTAAAGTTTGGTCTTTTTGAGCTTTTAGTAAACCATTGATGGTGTTGATATCACGGTCAGCTTTTTGAGTAACTTCAATGGCTTTGGTACCTGTTACCGCTTCAATACGACGTACACCTGCAGCTACACCACCTTCAGAAGTGATTTTGAACAAGCCGATGTCGCCCGTGCGTTTAACGTGAATACCACCACACAGCTCAATTGAGAAGTTTTTTTCTTCAATGATTGAACCCATTGAAAGTACACGAACTTCATCGCCATATTTTTCACCGAACAACATCATCGCGCCTTTTGCTTTCGCAGATTCGATGTCTAAAAGCTCAGTAGAAACTGTAGTGTTGGCAATTACTTCAGCGTTTACAAGACGTTCAATTTCTTGAAGCTGTTCAAATGACACAGGTTGATCGTTGGCAAAGTCAAAACGTAAGATGTCTGAAGCAACCAATGAACCTTTTTGTTGTACGTGTTCACCCAAGATTTGACGTAGTGCAGCATGTAAAAGGTGAGTCGCAGAGTGGTTACGCGCAGTTGCAGCGCGGATGTCTGCTTTCACTGTCGCTTCTACATGTTGAGCAAGCTTAATGCTACCGACTGTCACGATACCTTGGTGTACAAAAGCACCACCCGATTTCTTGGTGTCTTGGACTTCAAAAATACCCGTGTCATTTTTGAAAATACCTGTGTCACCAATTTGACCGCCGCTTTCTGCATAGAACGGGGTTTGGTTCAGTACGATGAGAGCTTCGTCACCTTCAACCACTTCATCAACTTGTTCGCCATCTTTGTAGATTGCGATAATTTGACCTTCGCCAACCGTTGCATCATAGCCGTCAAACTGAGTTTCGCCTTCAACTTTAACAACAGAGTTGTAGTCAATCGCGAATTTACCTGCATCACGTGCACGTTGACGTTGCGCAGCCATTTCAACTTCAAAGCCTGCTTCATCAATGGTTAAATCACGTTCACGTGCGATGTCAGCAGTCAGGTCAGTTGGGAAACCGTAAGTATCATACAGTTTAAACACCACTTCACCTGGAATCACTGAACCTTTCAGTTGAGCCAATTCGCCTTCAAGCAATTTCAAACCTTGCTCTAAGGTTTTAGCGAATTGTTCTTCTTCTTTCAGTAATTGTGCTTCGATACGGACTTTCTGTGCTTCAAGTTCTGGATAAGCTTGACCCATCACTTCAATTAAAGGTTGCAACATTTTATGGAAGAAGGAGCCAGTTGCACCGAGCTTGTTACCATGACGAACTGCGCGACGGATAATACGGCGTAGTACATAACCACGACCTTCATTTGATGGGTTTACACCATCCGCAATTAGGAATGAACATGAACGTGCATGATCGGCAACGACTTTAAGTGAAGCTGGGTACTGAACTGGTGTACCTTTTTCGTGTGCTTCTGCTTCAAGTGCTGCAGTATCTAAACCAATAATTTCAGCGGCCGCTTTGAGTAAGTGCTGGAATAGGTCAATTTCGTAGTTAGAGTTAACATGTTGTAAAACAGCAGAAATACGCTCTAAGCCCATGCCTGTATCGACAGACGGCGCTGGAAGAGGGTGCAATACGCCATCCGCAGTACGGTTGAACTGCATGAAAACGTTATTCCAGATTTCAATGAAACGGTCGCCATCTTCTTCAGGTGTGCCCGGTAAGCCACCCCAGATATGGTCGCCATGGTCAAAGAAGATTTCAGAACAAGGACCACAAGGACCTGTATCACCCATTGCCCAGAAGTTATCTGATGCGTATTGGCCACCTTTGTTGTCGCCAATACGAATAATACGAGATGCATCTAAACCAATTTCTTTGTTCCAGATGTCAAATGCTTCGTCGTCAGTGTGGTAAACCGTTGCATAGAGTTTGTCTTTAGGCAATGCTAACCAAGCTTCGCCTGTTAGAAAATCCCACGCAAATTTGATTGCATCACGTTTGAAGTAGTCGCCAAATGAGAAGTTACCTAACATTTCAAAGAAAGTATGGTGACGTGCGGTATAACCGACGTTGTCTAAGTCGTTATGTTTACCACCTGCGCGGACACACTTTTGTGAAGACACCGCACGTACATAATCACGTTTTTCT
>NZ_DKIK01000005.1:0-2061 GCF_002454215.1 Acinetobacter sp. UBA6720 | reverse complement strand
CGATTTGGCTAATAGTAGCTGAAGCAAGTCTTATTCTAAATACGCTGACTTCAGTTACTGGCTTAAAAATTTTAAAACGCCAAATTATAACGGAAAAAGGATGTTGCACCAATCACTTTAAGGCGAATTGATGACATTTCTATGTATTCAATCGTTCTTTGATTTTGCGGGTTAATGTTGGATATTTATATCATTTGATAGAAAGAAAGCAGGTTGATAGCTCTAGTCAGGCGGGTCAATTTGTGACTTAAGGGTTCATATTCATCATCTTCACTGATGAATCATAGAAAAAGAAAGCTTAACCAAATCTATATAAATCCATTAATATAGGCCTGCTTTATCTTTCATCATTTTATAAATAAGGGCAAGTCATGCAACGAGTGGCGATAAATGGATTTGGTCGAATCGGACGTAATGTATTGCGTGCTTGGTTTGAAAATCCAAAGAACTTTCAGTTTGAAATCGTCGCGGTAAATGATGTAGCAGATGTAGAAACCTTATTGCATTTATTTAAATATGACACGACTCATGGGCGCTTTCCAGGGAAAGTCGATTTAAGTTATGAAAATGAAAGGATTTATTTACATTTGTCTAAAGATCAGGCGCAGCTCAAAGTTGAAGTATTGTGTCAGGCAAACCCGCAAGATCTACCTTGGGCCAGTCTCCATGTCGACGTGGTTCTAGAGTGCACAGGTTTATTTCGCTCGCGTGAAGCAGCAACAGAGCATATCCATGCAGGTGCAAAACGGGTCATTATTGGCGCGGCACCTTTTGACTCGGTTGATGCCGCAATTGTGTATGGGGTGAATCACCATGAGGTGAAAGTCAGTGACCAAATCATTTCCAGTGTGTCATGTACCACGCAGGCCTTAGTGCCTTTGGTTAAAATCATTGATGATGCTTTTGGTATTGATACTGCGCTCATGACGGAAATTCATGCGGTCACTGCTGATCAGTCTGTATTGGATCATGCCCATCGGGATTTAAGACGTGCTCGTGCTTCAGGTCAAAACATTATCCCGACTACATCGTCTGCTTTAGGTGCTTTAAAACAAGTCATGCCAAAAATGGCTGATCGTATTGATGGTTATTCCATCCGTGTACCGACCATTAATGTGGCGGCAATTGATTTGACCTTTATTTCGCAAACACCGATTACCGATCATAAAATCAATGAAGTGTTGATTCAGGCGGCGAAGTCAGACTACCGTGAAATTATGGATGTGACCGATGAACCCTTGGTGTCTTCGGATTTTAACCATTCACCATATTCACTCATTGTTGATTTAACGCAAACCATGGTGGTAGGGCATCAAGCCAAAGTCTTTGCGTGGTATGACAATGAATGGGGCTATGCAAACCGCTTATTGGATTTGTGTGAATCTTTTAGTGCCTCATTAACCTAAAGGGCTTTTCTACAGTATCTTTTACTCTGAAAACAAGATGATAGACATAGACCGCATACAGACTTGTGGGTATGATGAATGTATAAACGAAAATAAAGAAGAGTGGTGCTTATGTTGATTTTAATTTGGGGATTTATTTTGTTGTTGGCGGTCGCAGTGGTATTTTTAATTTGGTTTCAATTTAAAAATCAGACAGATAAAACTGACCCCTACGCAGAGCAACATCAGCTTCAGGAAAAAGTACACCATCTTGAAGAAAATTTAAAAAAGACTTTAGAGATTATGCAAGATCTTGCAAAAAAGATGCATGTGCAACAGGAAGTGATCGAGCAGACCACCTCTAAGTTGCAAAAAGTTGAGCTACAAAACGCTGAGTTGGTGAATATTCTCGCTAAAGCCGTACAGCCTGAACGCTAAAAATTAAGTTTAGATGAGCACGGTACGCAATAATGCCGCGCTCAGCATACTAATCACAACCGTTGGTAAGAGTGAAAAGCGTGAAGCTGCAAGCAAAGTGATAGCGATGGCGAGTAGATCTGCGACATTGTCCTTCACAAAATAAGGCGCAATCACTGAAATCAGTACGCAACCTGGGACAACTTCTAAAATTTTCCGCTGTTTATTGGTAAGTGTTTTATTTTTCAGCAAAACATAG
>NZ_DKIK01000203.1:0-4426 GCF_002454215.1 Acinetobacter sp. UBA6720 | reverse complement strand
AGCTTGTTGTGCTTCTTCACGTTGAGCTTTACTCGCACGTTTTTCTTCAGCATTCTTAGCCAACAGTGACTCTTCAGTGATAGCGTTTTCACGACGGATGATTAAGCTACGAATAATTGCATCGTTGTAACGGAACAATTCTTCCAACTCATCAAGAGTAGTTTGACCACACTCAACATTCATAAGAATGTAGTGAGCTTTGTGGATCTTGTTGATTGGGTAAGCCAATTGACGACGGCCCCAGTCTTCAAGACGGTGGATTTGACCTTCAGCTTCTTTGATGTGAGTTAGGTAACGTTCTACCATACCCACAACTTGATCGCTTTGATCTGGGTGTACCAGAAGTACGATTTCGTAGTGACGCATTGTCAGCTCCTTACGGATTATACAGCCCCTAACATAATTGTTAGAAGCAAGGAGTCACAACCAAGGTTGTGTCGCATTAGATGCGAAGGGGGAATTTTAGAGACTTTGCTCGCCAAATTCAAGGACTTCTCTTAAAAAGCCCTAATTATTTTGAGGTTTTGAGCGTAAAAGGAAGACCACATAACCTTTAAAGTTTGTATCATTCGCAAGCTTTGGCGGGCTTCGCCACTCACCGTGTTGAACGATGCCAATTTTATAAGGAAGTTTCAGTGCTGAAACTTTCTTTAGATAAGATGCATAATTGGGTATGGTCGTTGAGCCTTGATAAGTTTGAATAACCAACTCATTGATGGTGTTATTGAGGAGCTTTAACGTCTCCTGATTTGTGACATTGGTCCAGTCCATTAAACCTGTGATACTGAGTTGATAGTGTTGAGGCAATTGTTTTCTTAATTGGCTTAAAAATAGGGCATATTGGTGAATGTGTTTGGTTTTGGCATCGAAATCAATTTGTATGCCTTGAATATGATTCCCTGCATTTTCCCATTGCTGAACGCGTTTTAAAATTTGTGTAAGCTCATGGCCTTGCCAGTTTAAATGATAATTACGAAAAACCAGCCACACCTTTTGTTGAGGAATATTTAAAACCTGCACCCCTTGTGGAATGAGGTATGAATGATGAGTTTGCGGATGTAGACGAACTTCACCCTGTAATATATAAATTTCTTTGGCTGTTTTGAGATAAGGGGCTGATGAAATGTTGCCCCAAACCCAAAATGAATCATAGTCTTCGGCATTTACTTGACCAGATGTTAATGTTGAAGCTGACTGACTTGGCTGACAAGCCATGATGCCCAACATACAGATCAACATTAGGCCAAATGAAAAAAACTGCTTTATCATGAATTTTACCAGTAATACTTTAAAGATTGTGCCCAAGAGGTATTTGGATAGTCTTGTTTCATTTGATCGAACCATTGTTTACGGGTGGATTTAGCAACTTCTGCATCCTGACAGTCATTCATTCCGCTTGGTGAATAACACATGATTGAGCGATAAAGTGCATAAGCTTTTAAATCGGGTATAGAACTGGATTTGATAATGTCTTTATACACTTGGCCACGGGTAAAAATTGTACCTTGGAAGCGAGCGGTTTCTTTTTCTAAAGCGGTGACATAAGTGATGTTGTAGCCTTGAGGCGAGCGTGCATATTCACCCAGACACAGTTGGAGTTTTAAATCTTGAGGTGAATTTTCCAGTTTTTGAGTCAGGTTGAATAAGTCAGGGCATTGAATCTGCGCAGTGATTTTTGTTCCTGTCCAAATGAAATCACTGAAGGGTGGCTGATTTTTATAGTTCGTATATGTTTCCGAATTATATTTATACTTTGCTGCGTCTTGTGGTAGCAGTACAAAGCCTTGATTAAACAGCTTATAGTTTTGATGAATTAATGATTTTTGCAAAGCTTTATACAAGGCTAAATTTTTTTGGTCAGTACTTGATGTTTTAGTCTGAATGATGTGCATTAAGCTTTTTTCATTGGCTTCATTTTCAATAAAGCTTTTTTGCAATGAAGCTTGTTTGATTTTAGCATCTGCGCTGATAAAGGCGCTGGCATTTTGCTGTTGGGCATAATGTGGATACAACATCAGCTCAAATAAACCACGCTGTTCGATTGTTTTAGCTCGGTCTAACCAATTTTCCCAATATTGCTGGGCATTTTGAGTTTGTCCGAGTTTTTCTAAAATACGACCTTTTAACAGTATTTGACTGAGTTGCAGGTAACTATTGGTTGAATTTGAGGAGTGTTCTGGCAAATATTTTAAAGCTTCGGCTGGCTTGTTTTGTACAAAGAATAAGTGATTGGCTTGTAGGTATTGGAACAGTTCTGGCTGACTCTTAAATCGTGTTTTTTGGTTGTTGAGTTCAGACCAGCTCAAGATTTTAGCTTCTGCCGATGTTGCCTGACGCATTTGCATTAAATCTGAAATGGCTAGAAAGAAGGGATCTTTTAAATTTTTTGCATTGAATGAGCGGCTTTGAAAAACATGGCGATCCATTTCGAAAACTAGATTATCGAGTTCTAAATTATAGTATTTCGACTCTGGATGATTGATTTGCCATGCGAGTTCGTTGGTTAAGAGTTCGGTATTGCCACTTAGCCAATAACAACGACGCAGCAAACCACGTGCGCTGGCTGCATATTTTCCATTGGGAAAACGCTTGAAATATGTAGCGATATGCTCATAGGTGTTTTTGAGTAAAGTCTGATCTACTTTATCTATTTTTAAGTCACCATATTTACCAACTCCAGATTGGTAGCTTTCATTGAGACTGCTACGAATCAACATATATTGAGAGGTTTCTTGGATCCAAGGATGATCAACCGTAGTTAATACTGAGTAAATTTTAGTTGCTATGGAAAAGTTACTATTGTAAAAGGCAATGGTTGCATTTAAATAAGACGCATATTGACGTGCTTGAATTGACCAGTTCGGATTAACTTGAATGAGGGCTAGATCACGGTCACAGGCCGAGATATTTTGTCTTTCTTGAATCAGTAAATCTTTTTCCGCTTTGCTGAGATTTTTGTCGGCTTGTACCTGCTGTGTAAATTGATCCGCACCATTGTCTAAACTAGAGCAATGTTCTTGGTAGGGTGTCTTTTCATTACTTGGTTTTAAGCGAGCATTGGGGCGTTTATTGGTTACACTTTCAAACAGTGTTTTAGCCGCAAATGGTACGTTGCTATATTCGGTTTCCCAAAGCGGGCTATTTGGCTGATTAAAATTCAATTTGGCCAACCCCATGTCGCTCAGGAGTAGAAGCATATTGGTTTGGTTGTCATTGGCAGGCGTGAGTGCTGGTAAATTGTCACAGGCTGTATAGGCATTGGTTTGGATGTTGGTCGATGGGTAGCAAGAAACATCAAAACCAGAAAAACTGTGCGTGCTATAAGCAAGACTGATAGGAAACAAACCAATAAAAATAGATTTTTTTAAGAATTGTGATGGCATTTTGATTGCAGTGCATGAGTTATTGTTGTGCCTGCTATAGTAACAATTTGAAGATTAGACTTAAATATTAAATAAGTTGAAATAAAAAAAGATAGAGAGAACTCTATCTTTTTTAAAACAGTGGCAAATGTGGAGCAGGTGAGACGTAGCTAAAACTAAAACTAAAACTTAATGCAGTAATTAAAATCACTGAATATAAGAAATAGCGTTTCGCCCATAATTGATCATCTTCGGCTTTAAAACCAATCAGTGATAAATACACCCAATAAGCACAAAGTGCATTAAAAGTGATGAGGAAAAACACATTGGTATAGCCAAAACAATACAAACCATTTAACACCGCAGCAAATAGCAAGACATAAATCAAGCTTTCAACTTTTGTACGAAAAATTGAACGTGCGACAGGTAAAATTGGAATGCCTGCATTTTTATAGTCATTAAAGCGGTATACCGCAATTCCCCATGAATGAGGCATTTGCCAAAGTGCATATGCTAAGAAAATTAGTAATGCGGCAACATCAAATTCATTGGTTACAGCTGTATAACCGATCACTGGTGGACTAGCACCAGAAATACTTCCAATCACGGTTTGGTGAATAGATGTACGTTTGCTCCATAGACTATAAAAAATCACATAAACCACGAAACCAAGTACAGCAAAGCCAAAGGCATAGGCATTTACAAAGAACCAGAGTAGGGCAAAGCCCAATATTCCGAGCGCAGCAGAAAATGCTAGAGCAACGGAAGGACTGATGGTTTTTTTAACTAATGCACGGTTCATCGTCCGTTCCATCTTTTGATCAATATCTTGATCAATGACGTTATTGACGACACAGCCAGAAGCAACAACTAATGTTGTACCAAGTAGTGTGATGATAAGAAGAAGGAAATCTACAGACCCCTGAGCGGCTAAAAAGAAGCCGCCCAGAGTGGTAACGAAGTTACCAAAGAGAATTCCTGGTTTAGTCAGGAATAAATACTTTTTGCACATGACAATCAGTTTAGATCATCATGTTGTAGTGTAGGTAATTCATAATCCACAC
>NZ_DKIK01000127.1:0-18933 GCF_002454215.1 Acinetobacter sp. UBA6720 | reverse complement strand
AGGTAGAACCAATCCGCATAGTCTCGAATGAATTCCATATATTAGCCCTCTTTTTTCTTTTGCTTTGGCTTGAACATTTCAAGCATACGCGCTGTTACTGCGAAGCCACCAAAAATGTTGATACTTGCTAAGAACACCGCAATCGCACCTAAGATGCTCACCACGTTAACGCTTTGGAATGCGACATTGGCATCAACTCCAATCGCAGGTAAACCTACAGTTTGGATCATCGCCCCCACAATAATGATGGATGACAAAGCATTGGTTACTGCCATAAGCGGTGTATGTAATGCTGGCGTTACGCCCCACACCACGTAGTACCCTACAAAGATGGCAAGGACGAAAATTGTAATTGTTTCAACCATGATCTATCTCCTTAACCACGCTTGAGCAGTACTTGACCGCCATGAGTTACTAGAAGGGCTTTTTGAATTTCTTCTTCAGGGTTGAGTGCAAAGTTTTTCTCAGCATCAAACAAGGTGTCAAGGAAATTCAATACATTACGTGCATACAAAGCAGACGCTTCTGTTGCAACTGTAGATGGAATATTTGGAATACCTAAAATGGTCACACCATTATCAGTGACAACATTTTCACCATTCTTCGAACCTTCAACGTTACCACCCGTTTCAACCGCCATATCAAGGATGATTGAACCTGGTTTCATTTTGGCAACAGTTTCTGCTTTGATTAAGCGTGGTGCGTCACGACCTGGTAATAGTGCAGTAGTAATCACGATGTCGGCATTCGACACAGCTTTATCTACAATGATGGCTTGATCACGGATATAGTCTTCACCCGGCATCCAACCATAACCATTTTTCGCAGCATCGGCTGCTTTTTGTTGTTCTTCTGCTGACATCGGTACGTCTAACCATTTGCCACCTAAAGACTCAACTTGGTCCTTCGCTGTTGGACGTAAGTCCGTTGCTTCAACCACAGCACCCAAACGTTTTGCAGTTGCAATCGCTTGTAATCCTGCAACGCCTACTCCCATGATCACCACACGTGCAGGTTTTACTGTACCTGCAGCCGTCATCAACATAGGGAACATACGTTGGTATTCAGCAGCAGCCAAAAGCACTGACTTATAACCCGCCAAGTTCGCTTGTGAGGACAACACGTCCATGTTCTGAGCACGAGACAAAGTACGTGGCAATAGCTCTAAAGCAAATGCAGACACGTTTTGCGATGCAAATTGATCAAGTTCAGTGTTGCGGTGCGGATCAAACATGGCAATAACCGATGTATTTGGCGCAAGCTTTTGAATCTCAGCACCCTGAGGGGCACGTACTTTCAAAACGATTTGGCTACCGGTATAGGCATCATCTGTAAGCGTGGCACCAACTTGTTCATAGGCACTGTCAATATAAGCAGCTTTTACACCTGCTCTACGTTCAATGACTACACTGTGACCAGCATTGATCAATTTTTTTACCGTTTCTGGCGTTGCGGCTACACGATTTTCACCAACAACCGTTTCGGCTGGAATTCCGATCTGCATGAGCGTCCCTCAAGCTAATTTTTCTTAAAGTAAACATCACGAGTTAGGCGATGTTTCCCCCAGGATGTTCTTATGAATTTTTGGATTCTAATGAAACTTTTTTAAAATACCACCCACTATTTATTTAATAAATACCCACATACTGAACTCGTGATTCATAAAAAATATTGTGTGATATATCGTTTATTTGCTGAAAATGACATTCAGAATTGATTTATTTCTATTCAGCGCTTTCCCCTCATCGCCATTTAGCATAAAAATCGCACTTTTTTTGTACAAGACTGAGTGCTTTAATTCTTCCCTATTGGTCTTTTTGACCAATTCACAAATTTAAAGCATCACATTCACATAAAACAAAACCTATCATTCATAGACCTTTTCCACATCTTGTCATGCAAACTTTGCAGACATTGACCTAAGTGACAGTTTCACGGCAATGACTCTGGCTTCAAATTGAATAACATCTATGTTGAATAGATCAAAAATACCCGCACTCCAATTTCAGTCAGATGAAAAAGTGTATTTGAAAATGATTCTATAAAAACCCTAAACAAAATTTGTCCTGTTCAATCTGATTTCAAGCTAGAGTTGACTAACAAAAAACTTTTTTCAATATTTTATGGAGTGATAGTAAAGCCAATTGTGAGTCTGTACTTAAACCTAAATGCACCATAATCGACCACAAAAGCATCTACAAGGTGAATATTTCAACAATTTGATTTGGCTTTTTGCTGATGATTCTGATGAAGAATGATGGAATGCAACAATTACTCACAATTTTTCCCCATCAATTCAGAATTTTTTTCATTTTTCTCGGTGTTTTTTGACAGAAAATTAGAAATATCACTTTTTTTTGATTATATCCCAGTAAAGCATATCAAAAGAACATAAGAATGCGAGGTTATTACTCAGCCCTATAGCGATCCACTCGTACTTTATTTTCTGCACCATTTTTATGCTTTTAACCTCGCTTCGTATACAATTTCCCAAACGCTACATCATGATCATTCAACAGTGATGTTGTCGTTGTTTGCTCCTACCTCCCCCAATCAAAGGCTTACTATGAATACTTCCTTCGACATCAGTCGAGATAAATCACTGCTTTGGCTCATGGCAATTGTGTGTGGTTTATGTGCAGGGGCAAACTATTATTGCCAGCCTTTGATTTCATCAATACAACAAAGCCTTCAAGTTCCAGAAGAACAAGTCGCTTTAACAGTAACGTTTGCACAAGTGTCTTATGCACTAGGTTTGCTATTTATTGTGCCTTTAGGTGATATGCTCAATAAAGCCAAGCTTATTCCACTCCTGATGTTTGGTGCATCTGTAGGGCTTTTTATTTGTGCAATATCGACCAACTTAGCGATGCTCTGGATCGGGACAATTATTACAGGGTTATTCTCTGTCGCAGCTCAAGTGCTGATTCCTTTAGCTGCGATGGCAGTCAAACCTGAACGTACTGGCGAAGTGGTTGGTTTTCTCATGAGTGGATTACTGGTCGGCATCTTACTGTCTACCAGTGTGGCAGGCTTACTTTCTGATCTATGGCACTGGAAGATGATTTACATCCTCAGTGGCATTGCCATGTTTGTTCTAGCTTTCATTATGAAAGGAAAGTTGCCGCAACTACCAAAATTTAAAATCACTTATTTCACAATTTTTAAGTCCATGGGAAGCCTACTGAAACAAGAGCCACGCTTGGTGTTTCGTTCAATGACTGGTGGATTTGCTTTTGCTGCCATGAGTATGCTGTTTTCAACCATTGCCCTGCTGCTAACCTCTAAGCCATTCGAACTCTCCGATGTATGGGTGGGTATAGTGACCCTTGTTGGCGTTTTTGGGGCACTCTCGACTCAGTTCATTGGGAAATGGGCAGATCGTGGTTATACCCTAGTCCTGACTTGGGCAGGCTGCGCCATTTTGGCCTTGAGTTGGGTGTTTTTATATTTGGGTGCCAGTTCATTGCTCAGCTATGTCCTAGGCTATGCACTAATTAACCTTGGTTTAGCCACCACACATAGTTGTAATCAAAACGTGATTTTCCGTTTACGTCCCGATGCAAAGTCTCGGGTGAACTCAATCTATATGACTTTATATTTTATTGGTGGGGCGTGTGGTTCTGCGCTGGGCGTGTATGCATGGCATCATGGTGGCTGGAGCAGCACCTGTCTGGTCGGAATTTCATTGGTCATCTTAGCCAGTGTCTTTGCACTGATTGACACACTATATAGTAGAAAATATGGTATTGCCTAATACCGATAATCAGACAGCTTGCTTTAAAACTGTCTGATTTTTTATTCGTAAATTAGCTGACCTGTGCTACTGGATAATAGGGTTTCCCGTTATCTAGAGCATCTGCATTTTCCAGTAAAATATAAATCAAAGCAGGCAATAACGCGGATAAAACGAGACATGCGTCTTGAAGTTGCTCTCGGTTTAACGCGCTTTTATAGGAGCAACCACCCTGCATGAACTGATCGTTCAACGTGCATAAACGGCTAAATAAGATCAACAAAATATCTTCTGTATGTTTATTCTCTATGGCTTCTGTGACTTTCTTCTTCTCGTGTCCTCGTTGAGCTTTATACGCCTCTAGGCTAATTGCCTGATTTTGATAGTCCCAATAACTTTGCATACTATACGAACTGTTCAATAGGCGATAAATGGGCTGACTCGACCTCTCCAATAAAATTATCTCAATTCTGCGCTCAACATCATGCTGAAGCATTGTCTGTAAGAACTGGCTCAGATGCTGTTGGTTTTGAAGGTGTTCTAATTCTTGGGCATACAAAGCATGAAAAGAAATCCATAGCGTGATGAACTTCAAATCAAGATCATCATCCAATTGTGTGGCTTTTTTAAACCAGCTTAGACCACGATGAATTCTTAAGTTAAAGGCGTCAGAATGCTCTGCTTTTTTATCCTTAAAGACTTGCTCAAGTACAAACATATTTCCTCCATTTTTTTATTGTTATCGTCTATTTACCATAATCAATTTGAAGTCGAGGCTCAATCAAAAACAAAGATTGATGCGTTCAATAAAAATAGGTTGAAAAAAATGATGCCATATTAATAAAAAAGGCAACTCAGAAAACTGAGCTGCCTTATTCATCCAGAATGCTTTTATTTTTTCGTTGCCTGCATATTTTTAATCAGCTCACTAAAATCGAGTGTTGCTGCTTTTTGTACAGGAGGATAATCCATCAAGGATTTAATATGTGATCCAATCAAAGCCTGCAAAGGTTCAGAAATCCATTGCTTACTTTGGATAATTTCAGAACGGTCTCTTACACTATCAAAGGACTCAAATGGGTCTTGACGGAGATTGTACATGATGGGGAATTTTTGCTTTTGATAACTATCATAATAATTTTCACTGGTTTCAAAGTGAACTTTCCACTGCTTAATTCGAACAGCTCGCAGTGTTGATTCATGATAATAAAGAAAATTATTGCGCTTGCTTTCCTCTGATTTCCCTATCCAGTAATCTAAATTATTCACCCCATCAATATATTGCTTACGATTGTTTTTCATATCTTCGACAACATTAGGATTACCTGCAATCGTTGCCAATGTCGTGAAAAGATCCATGTTGGCTTGAATACCCGTTCTCACCTGCCCTGCAGGAATATGTCCCGGCCAGCGTACCATTGTCGGAACACGTACCCCACCTTCATAGGTCGTCATTTTTTCACCACGAAATGGTGTCGTACCACCATGATTTTTTGCGCTGTGTTCAGGACCATTATCCGTGGTATACACAATAATGGTATTGTCCAACACGCCCATTTTCTTCATATCATCCAACAATTGACCGACTTGCATATCGTGCTCAATCATCCCGCTGCCATACAAATCATCTTCTGAGGTTGCTTTTGCAGCCAAATAGCGATGAGACGCACGTAAATGCGTATACATGTGCATGCGACTTGGATTCAGCCAAACAAAAAATGGCTTATCCGATTTTTTACTGCGTTTCATGAAGTCAACACTGGCTGTAATAAACTCATCGTCTACCGTTTCCATGCGTTTGCGCGTCAATGCCCCTGTATCTTCACATTTTTGCTTCCCCATTTTTCCAAAACGAGAATCTGTAGTTTCATCATCTGTTGAAGAGGCATAGCAGTGTAAAACACCGCGTGTGCCATATTTTTTATGAAATTCTGGATCTTTGGGATAATCAAATTGTTCTGGTTCTTCTTCGGTATTTAAGTGATATAAATTACCAAAGAACTCATCAAAACCATGCACAGTCGGTAAGTGTTCATTACGATCGCCCAAGTGGTTTTTCCCAAACTGACCACTCATATAACCCAAAGGTTTAAGCACTTCTGCCAAGGTTGGGGTCGCAGCTTGAATACCTAGTGGAGAACCTGGACGTCCTACTGTGGTCATGCCTGAACGAATTGGGTATTGCCCCGTAATAAATGCTGCACGTCCCGCTGTTGAACTGGGTTGCGCATAATGATCGGTGAACATGATGCCTTCTTTGGCAATTCGATCAATATTGGGCGTGTTATACCCCATAACGCCATGACTATATGCACTAACATTTGTGAAACCTACGTCATCAGACATAATCACCAAAATATTCGGTGGCTTTGCCATTAGACTCGTTGAAAGTAGTGCTCCACCCAGTACAGCGATTGAACTCGAAATCCTTTTTTTGTGCATATTCTTTTTCCTTTTATAACATTTTGAAAATTTGTCTTTCGCCTGAGCAACATTGACAAAATTCGAGATAAACCCGTTTATTTAAAAGACTATTTTTAGTCTTTATTCGCAGCAAATTTCTTTAGGGTTTAAGCTGTTTCATAATTTCACTTTTGGATAAAAGTGCAGTATGAAAAAAGCGCTTTAAGCCAGAACACAGATAATGTAAACCTGCTTCTCCATCGGGTGTTTTCAAAAAGCGATCTTTGGGACAGTCGCCCCAGCAATATTGTAAATAGGGGCACTGGCGACAGTATTGAGGCAAGCTATTCGACTTCGCATAAGCAAACTTTTTCTGTTCTTCTGAAAAGACTAGATCGCCTTGATGTATCTCTTGAATGTTACCGAGCTTGTATTCGGGATAGACAAAATGGTCACAGGAAAAGAGATCACCGTTATGCTCGATTGCCAGTGATTTCCCGCAAATCTGACCAGAAACACATTTCTGCGCGCCATAGCCAAGCATCATGGACACTATATTTTCAAACTGGTCGACAAATACCCGTCCAAAATCTTTCTTGATCCATTCCCCCCAAACCCGTGAGAGAAAATAACCCCAGTCATCAGCAACAATAGACCAATCAGTGACAACAGAGTCGTTGGTTCCTGGTTGTGCGGCAGAGCTGCCAAGTATGGGTAAATCATCAAGATTCCAATGCCCAGGCGCAGTGCTTTGGAACTGTGCACTTTCCATTCCCGGAATAAACTGGATCATCCGTGGCTGCACCTGATCACGGATAAAACGATATACATCGTTTGGGCGTTTCGCATTGTCTCGATTCACGACACACAGTGCGTTAAATGGAATCTGGTAGTGATGAAGTAATTCCACGGCATGCATCACTTTGGCATGCGTAGGTTTGCCGCCTTTGTTATAGCGATGTTTGTCATGAAATTCAGCTGGGCCATCAATAGATAAACCAACCAAGAAATTGTGCTGACTCAGAAACTCACACCATGCCTCATCAAACAAGGTGCCATTGGTTTGTATGTCATTTTCAATACATTGCTTCGGCTTCTTATATTTATTTTGCAGCTCAACCACACGCTGAAAAAATTCTAACCCCATTAAAGTAGGCTCACCACCCTGCCAGCTAAAAACCACTTCATTACCTGTTTGTGCTTCAATATATTGCTTGATATGCAACTCAAGCATCGACTCCGCCATACGTGGGGTTTTAGGTTGACGCAATAAGTCTTGTTTATGCAGATAGAAACAGTAACTACAGTCCAAGTTACATTGGGCACCGGAGGGTTTGAGCATCACATGATAACGATACGTTTGCCCTTGAAGCTGTATACTTTTTAAAGATGGAGACTCGGCTTGAGTAGGGATAATGCGCATGCTGATTCTATCCAGATTGTAATCATTGTTTTAATTTATGTGAGAACACCCAGCCCCATAGCAAACCATGCTGACTTGGGGCTAAAAGAATAGGTTCTCGATTCGTCCATGTGATTTAAGTTTGATCGTCCACAAGAATGATACGATCTTCATCGCAATTTAAATTTCACTAAGCACAGCACCAACGCCGCCAGCATCCCCTTTGCATCTAAAACAGTTGATCCAATACACAAGGGACAGAACTTTTATAGTGAGCAATAAAATTGAATTGGCATTAACATCCATGAGAGCCATTAAGATTAAAACTTAACGATAAATTTTCCTGTATTTTCACCTTTAAATAGCTTCATTAAGCCTTCAGGCAAAGACTCGAAGCCTTCAACTGTATAGGTTTTATATTGGATTTTGCCTTCTGCGAGATAACGACCCAACACAGACATAGCCTCATCTGCAAAAGACGCATAATCCGTTACAATAAAACCTTGTACACGCAGGCTTTTTAAATTGATATCCACCCAACTTGGACCCTTTGCAGGCACCTCATGGTCATAATCAGCCAACACGCCACAGACGATGACACGTGCATACCGATTTAACTGATTAAAAATAATTTCTTGGATTGACCCACCCGTATTTTCATAGAAAACATCCACACCATTTGGCGCGGCAACACGAAGTTGAGCTTCAAAATCCTCCGCTTTATAGTTAAGCGCAGCATCAAAACCCAGCTCTTCAACCAACCATTTACACTTTTCATCAGAGCCAGCAACACCTACGACTCTTAGACCTTCGGCTTTCGCCAATTGCCCGACTAATGAACCGACTGAACCTGCTGCACCTGTCACCACCAAAGTTTCACCCTTTTTAGGTTTTCCAACTTTCATTAAACCTGCATAAGCGGTCAGACCTGTGAAATAAAATAAAGCCAATATGGCCTCTGCTGGTATCGAGGCATCAATCACTTGCATGTCGGCATGACCTAAAACATATTCACTCCATCCAGTGACACCAACGACATGAGTACCGACTGGAAATTGAGCATTCAAGGAATCGACTACCACGCCGACTCCGTAAGAGCGCATGACTTCGCCTATTTGTACTGGGGGTAAATAACTGTCTTCTCTTGGTTGAAGCCAGGTGCGCATAGCAGGATCAAGTGACATATGTGTCTGCTTAACGAGAAACTCACCTTCTTTTAAAGTCGGCTGTGCCAAAGTGACTAGCTCAAAAATATCTGTAGTGATATGTCCTTGCGGATATTTTGATAACGTAAAGGCTTTATAAGTCATGATCTTTCCTACCATCATCCAAATTTGCTTTAACTCACCCTTGTGCAAACATATTTTCTCCATCAATTTAAAATTCAACGGAGCAAAATAAGGACCCGCTTACACAAGGGCATCGTTGGATTCAGAAAGTTATCAAAATTTAAATGCAGAAAAACCACTCTAAAGAATGGTAATTAATCTTTTCTCAAGAAACATGAGCGCTCAACAGTACATTAAACGGCTGTACAGAATAATCATTTACAAGAAAGTAAATAAGTACAGAACAGAACTCAAATTTCACAAAGTATAGGCAGCCCCCCCACTAAACGTTGCACTTAGCAAAATGTGCGAATTTTATTTTTATGTTACTATTATATTCTGTTGGAAATTTCTGCGTGAACGTAAAGGCCTCCGCTTTACTCTTTCTTATCTCTCCAAAATTATCTCGAACATTTTTAGAACTCTTCAACGTCATCGTTGTCGCCAATAAAAAGTTTGGCTTTGGTTTGATGGCTACTCGTTTACAGATAATTTCCTAAACATTTATTTGCATTCCATCTGCTTTAAAGTAACGAAGCCCTTTGTATAAAAAGCAGATAAACACTGATAAAGAGCCTGATTTTTAATGAATACTGACAAAACCATTGAAACCCCTCAATCTCCACGAATCAGTGTTGCACCAATGATGGATTGGACCACAAAAGACTATCGTTTTTTTGCCCGTTTATTTAATCCAAACGTAATTTTATACACCGAAATGGTCACTACAGGTGCCATTCTATTTGGTGGTGCAAATCGTCATTTAGACTATAACAATGAAGAGCACCCAATTGTTTTACAACTTGGCGGCTCAAATCCTAAAGACTTAGCTACGTGTACCAAAATGGCTCAAGACTGGGGCTATGACGAAGTTAACCTCAATGTTGGCTGTCCAAGTGACCGTGTACAAAACAATAAAATTGGTGCATGTCTTATGGCAGAGCCAGACCTCGTCGCAGAATGTATCGCTGAAATGCGCCATGCTGTGGATATTCCCGTGACCGTGAAACACCGTATCGGCATTGATGACATGCATTCTTATGAAGAAATGCTACATTTTGTTGATACCATTGCCAAAACGGGTTGTGATAATTTCATCGTACACGCACGTATTGCCTTGCTTCAGGGACTTTCTCCGAAAGAAAACCGTGAAGTGCCCCCCCTACGCTATGAAGATGTCTATCGTTTAAAGCAAGAGCGTCCAAATCTATTGATTGAGATTAATGGCGGGGTCAAAACCTTTGCAGAAACACAAGAGCATCTCAAACATGTGGATGGTGTAATGATCGGACGTGAGGCATATCACAATCCCTACTTTCTGGCTGAACTTGGTCAGTTGTGGAATTTAGAACTTCCAGACCGCTTTGACATTATCAATCAAATGCTGCCGTATATTGCCCAGCGTATGGCTGAGGGTGCTCCGTTATCAATTATCACTCGTCACATTTTAGGTTTATTTCAAAACCTTCCGGGTGCTCGCAAATGGCGCCAGGCCTTAAGTGGTGGTAATGCTAAGACTTTTGCTGATGTTGAAAATGCAATTCTCAACATTAAAGACGCGATGCAACGCACCGAAGATTATTTAAAAGAACAGACTCTAGCTTAGTAATTTAGAATATTAATCTAAAAGAAAAAAGCGAAGCAGATGCTTCGCTTTTTTCTTTTATAGTCTGATACAAGGCTTTACTAAAGAACGTTTTCAATATTGGTCACACACACATTTCATTTTGAATTCATTAGGTGATTAACCCGTAAATTTACTCAGAGCGCGCCAGTATTTATCTTTGAACAGGCTGACTTCTATTTCAAAGTTGTCTTTATATTTTTCAATCACTTGATCAATGACTTTAGATGGCGTTCTAAATTCTTTACACACAAAATACATGGTTCTTAAGTGATTACCCGTTTCACGTCCTATATTTAAATAGCCATCCACATCTTTCAACTCTTGCAATAATTCGTCTTCTATCAGATTCAGCAACTCATAATCTGTAGAAGCAGGCATGCCATTTGAATGCTGACCATCATAGGAGATTTCAATCAGCATCATCCACGGATGTGAGGCTTTTTGATCCCATGTTAAAAGTGTACGATTTAGAGTCGCCAGCAAAGGTAGGCCTTCATTGGTTTCGCCTTCCAAACTAACAAATTCATCGGCATCCGTATTTGAACGGGTAATTTTGTCTAATCTTGAAATTTCACTGCTTTTTAAAATTAAAATGTTTTTGAGCAAGTTAATCGGTAGCAATTCTTTTTCGGCACCTTGCTTAGACTGGACAGAAACATTGTCCAATTTGGTGACCGCATCATACTCGCCCAAATAGTTATCTAGGAAAATATAAACGGCTTGTAAGAACTCATCTTTTTCCGCTTCATTATATGCCTCATGCAACACCACTAGATCAATCTCATCGGGATACTCGGCTTGCTGGTTAAAATAAAAAGACAAAGTCTCCTGACTAAACTCATAACCATGCATATTAATCCCAACACGTTCAATATCACTTTCAGGTTTAAGCGCAGTAAACTTCCATCCCTCAATTTCAGGTGCAGCAGCAATCAACTCTTCCACAAAAACAATATTTTGAATGATGCCGTCTGGCGTTAAAATTAATTCTGCCGTCTGCGCACCAAACATGCCGGTCAAAAAAAAGATGCCACTATGGACCTTTTCCAATTCAGGTGCTAACCGATCAAAAAAATTGTGCTCAATGTCGCTATTACTGCCTTCTGCAACAATACGATGGAAGTCCTGTTGATGCTGCTGAAACCATTGCCAAAATGCAGTATATACATTTTCATTCGCAGGCATTTTTTGCTTTTGAGAACCCCATAATTTTTTTAAAAAGCTCATCTTTCTCTTCTCGTTATTCTATTGATTTAAAAAAATTTAACTCTATATGGCTTATGCATAAATATCGTATCGTATGCATGCCCTTCAAACATAAAAATCGTATTATTTTCTCGCTTTGATATGATCTAATTTTTTCAGTACTTCCGCGACTGCCACCATTGCAAAGCTTGAAGTCACCACTACGGCTGAACCATAGCCACCGCAACGTAATCCAGCACTAGGGCAAACCTCAGCACTAGAAAATGGGTTATCAATCGAATACACGCAGGTAATCCCAAACTTTTCTTTAGGTTTTTTACAAATCCCCATGCCACGCAACTGGGTTCGAAGTTTTGCTAACATTGGATCTTGTTCGGTTTTAGACAGATCAGCCACTCGGATTTTCAATGGGTCGAGCTTGCCCCCCGCTCCCCCTGAAACAATCAATGGGATCTTATTAAAACGACAGTGCAACATCAGGGCTAATTTCGCTTTGACGTCATCAATACAATCTAAAATTAAGTCCGGTCGATGTTCTAAAATTTCTTTGACGTTTTCTGGGGTCAAATAGTCATCAATCACATTCACTTTCATTCTTGGATTGATCTGACGGCAACGCTCCGCCATGACTTCAATTTTTTCATGGCCTAAGGTCGAACTCAGCGCAGGCAGTTGACGGTTAATATTCGAAGCCGCAATCGAATCCATATCAACCAGGGTTAATTCGCCGATGCCTGTACGCGCTAAAGCCTCGACCGCCCACGAACCTACACCACCAATCCCGATCACCATCACATGACTTTTTTCATAATATGAAAAGGCCTCGTCTCCATAAATTTTGGCTACACCAGCAAAACGGCGGTCATATTCATCATGTTGCAGATCAGTCATGCGTACATCTATATCGGTAAAATCGTGTTCATTTTACCTGAATACGACCTTGGATTGAATGTAGGCTGAGAGATTTCATCACTACAAACAATAAAGCCCTGCTGCTGACAGGGCTTTATTCCATAGAGATTATGCTGCAATTAAATGACGCAGTACATAATGCAAAATCCCGCCCGCTTTAAAATATTCGACCTCGTTCAAAGTATCGATTCGGCACAACACTTTAAACTGGTCTTGGCTGCCATCTTCTCGCAATACATCAATATCCAAACTTTGATGCGGTTGAATATCATCGGATAACCCATGAATTGAGAGTACTTCACGACCAGTTAAATTTAAGGATTGGCGGGTTTGTCCATCGACAAACTGCAATGGCAATACCCCCATACCGACCAGATTGGAACGGTGAATTCGTTCAAAACTTTCAGCAATCACCGCTTTGACCCCCAGTAAGTTCGTGCCTTTGGCAGCCCAATCACGGGATGAGCCTGTGCCATACTCTTTCCCAGCAATAATGATTAATAGCGTATGTTGCTGCTGATAAAGCATAGAAGCATCATAAATTGGCAAAGTTTCTCCTGTTGGAATGTAGATCGTGTTTCCACCTTCTTCACCGCCCAACATTTCATTCTTAATGCGGATATTGGCAAAAGTGCCTCGCATCATCACTTCATGGTTACCTCGTCGAGACCCATAAGAGTTGAAGTCTTTGGCTTCCACACCTTGTTCTTGTAGATAGCGTCCTGCGGGGCTGTCTTTCTTGATATTACCCGCAGGGGATATATGATCGGTGGTGACCGAGTCTCCAAGCACGGCCAAAATACGGGCTTGTTCAATATTGCGAATCGGTTTCGGCGGCTGACCAATCGCTTCAAAAAATGGCGGATGACGAATATAAGTTGAATTTTCTTGCCAAGCGTAGGTTTGACTTTGAGGAATCTGAATCGCCTGCCATGCTGCATCACCATCAAATACGGCTGCATATTCTTTATGGAACATCGCGGTATTGACGCTCTGTAGCGCCTGATCAATCTCCGCCTGACTCGGCCAAATATCTTTCAAATAGACCGCCTGCCCATCTTTGCCTAGACCAAGCGGTTGTGTCGTTAAATCTGTACGGATATTGCCAGTTAAACCATAAGCCACCACCAAAGGTGGTGAAGCCAACCAGTTAGTTTTCACTAAAGGATGAACACGCCCTTCAAAATTACGATTACCTGAAAGTACTGACGCGACATTGAGATCATGACACTGAATGGCTTCTTCAATCGGTTCAGGCAGAGGCCCAGAGTTACCAATACATGTGGTACAGCCATAACCGACAAGGTTATAACCCAACTCATCCAAATACGGCGTTAAACCTGCGGCAGCCAAATAGTCAGTCACCACTTTAGAACCAGGCGCAAGCGAACTTTTCACCCATGGTTTACGCTGTAGCCCTTTTTCAATCGCTTTTTTAGCGAGGAGTCCTGCGGCTAACATCACGCTCGGGTTAGACGTATTGGTACATGAGGTAATGGCTGAAATCACCACATCACCATGATTCAAGGGATAGGATTTTCCATCAATGGTACAAGATGGCTCCTCATGTGGCAGATTGGCTTTTTTAGCTTCAACAGCTGTGCCACCGCCTTCATTTTCTAAACGCTCTTTGGCTTCTTTGGCTGGCTTGAGATTTAGTTCCATCAAGTCATGAAAAGTTTTAGGTACATCTGACAGCAAAACACGATCTTGTGGACGTTTAGGGCCTGCCAAACTTGCCTGAACTGTACTCATGTCCAAGCTTAATGTATCGGTAAATATTGGCTCATCACCTGCATTGCGCCATAAGCCCTGCGCTTTACTATACGCTTCAACCAAATCAATTCGCTCTTGTTGGCGACCTGTCAGCACCAAATACGCCAAAGTCACCTCATCAATCGGGAAGAAACCACAGGTTGCACCATATTCAGGGGCCATATTGGCAATCGTGGCACGATCCGCTAAAGGTAAATCAGCCAAACCATCACCATAAAATTCGACAAATTTACCCACTACGCCTTTTTGGCGTAACATTTGTGTGATGGTTAAAACCAAATCTGTTGCGGTAATCCCTTCATGCAGTTTCCCTGTGAGTTTGAAACCGATGACTTCAGGAATCAACATGGATACAGGCTGCCCGAGCATCGCCGCTTCAGCTTCAATCCCGCCAACACCCCAGCCCAATACACCCAATCCATTGATCATAGTGGTGTGTGAGTCTGTTCCCACCAAAGTGTCAGGGAATGCAAAAGTTTGCCCCTCATCTTCCCCCAGCCATACCGCTTGAGCCAAATACTCTAAATTGACTTGGTGGCAAATTCCTGTACCAGGTGGGACAACGCTAAAGTTATTAAAGGCCGATTGTCCCCAGCGTAGAAACTGGTAACGCTCACCATTACGTTGCATTTCAATTTCGACATTTTCAGTAAAGGCATCTTTATCCGCAAAATGATCGACCATCACCGAATGGTCAATCACCAAATCTACAGGGGACAAGGGATTAATCAAATTCGGATCGCCACCCGCTTGTGCCATTGCAGCACGCATCGCAGCCAAGTCAACCACGGCGGGAACCCCTGTGAAATCCTGCATCAGCACACGTGCAGGCCGATATTGGATTTCCTGATCTGAGCTTCTATTTTTTTGCCAATCGACTAAGGCTTGAATATGCTCTACTTTTACACTTTTTTGATCTTCAAAACGGAGTAAATTTTCAAGTAAGACCTTTAAAGACTTGGGTAATTGATCAATATTACCCAATGTTTGAGCGGCTTGTGGGAGATTAAAAATTTGATAGGATTTTGTACCTACCGTAAGTGTTTGTAAGGCATTAAAACTATTGATTTTGCTATATCTGGCCATTCGGTTGCCCTCCCAGTATTGGCGAGTTTATTTATTATGATGTTCTTCCTTTAATGTAAGCCTGTTTAGAAAAGAGTGTGTTCCCTTTTGGTTATCTTATTTTTATCGAGATTATTGTCTTATTCTTCTAAAATTTTAAATGCAGAGCAGCCAATGAGTTTTGCCAAAGTTGAGTTGCAAGCGACTGTGTAGATTGACCTAGTGTCTGTGCCAACCCCTCCAACACATAAGGCAAATTGACAGGGGTATTACGGGTTCGATGCTCAGTCGAGGTTTGACAGCACAACGGCGTCATATCAGGGCAATCTGTTTCAATCACCAAATGTTCAGTACCAATCGCCTGTACCACTTGATGCAATTTTTTGGCATTCGGATTAGTAATTTGTCCAGTCACCCCAATTTTAAAACCTAGCTTGATCAGTGCTTTGGCTTCTTCTACGCCACCACTAAAGGCATGGGCAATACCACCCAATTTAAACTTTTGCGCTTTTAAAATGGCAATAGTTTCCGCATGTGCTTTGCGAATATGCAATAACACTGGTTTCTGATATTGCTTGGCGAGTTCCAGTTGTTCAGAAAAATAATACTGCTGCTTGGCAAAGAGTTCAGGCTGTTTATGTCGTTTTAAAAACGTATCTAAACCAATTTCACCCACAGCTACACAGTCATGTTGTTGCAAGATCTGCTCAAGCCTTTGTAAATGTTCAGTTTGATGTTGTTCGATATAAAAAGGATGTAAGCCTGGTGCTAGATAAGACTGAGGAACATTATCCCAGTTTGTTAATTGCTGATGCGTCTGAATCAGCTCATCAAATCTTGATTCCAAGAAACCGATTAAGACCAGCGCATCGACCCCTACTCGCTTGGCGTGTAAAGCCAATTGTTGCCGATCAGCATCAAAATCGGCAACATCAAAATGAGTATGGGTATCAAACAGAGGTAAGCTCATGCTTAATTAACTCTTGGCTTCTGAAGCAGCCTGTGCGCTCTGTTTGGCTTTGGGTAAATACTCAGGCTTTAATATTTTCTGGAGCTGATCATACCCAATGGTTAAGCGTGGTAAGCCCACCACATAAGGGCCAATTTCATACTCACCATATTGCAAAATCAGCCCTTCAGTACCCAAGTAATAATTGTTACTCAAGCTAAACTTCCATGCTTGCTCATATTCATCGACATTGGTCGCTAACTTCGTGTCCACAACCCAAGTACGAAAGGCTTCATGTGCCACTCTATTCAACGCTGCTTTTTGATTGGGCAACAATAGATCATCCAAACTCACGAGCTTCTGCTGTTTTAAATCAAAATTGTAATAATGCTGTGATGATGAACCATGTGCACCACCTAAGTAGCTACTGGTATTCAACACCACCGTCGCCAGAGGGTCTTTGGCATTTAAGATTTTAGGTTTAATCATCAAACTGATTTGATGGTTAGAACTTAGGTCTTTTAGTTCCTGATCTAAAGCAAGAAAGGCGGCCAAATAGGGTTGAACTTGTTTCTCTAATTTCAGTTTCGGTGTGAGGACTTGGCTCACTGTTGTAGGCTCTGAACTGGCAACAGTTGAACTTGCTACTGTTGCATCATGGCTACTATGAACAGGTGAGATATCAATGATCTGTGATAAATCGTCAATGATTTTCTGATCAATAAAAGCATCAATAAATGCCTGATTACTTTGTAAACGATCAATATTTAATTCAGGGCAAGCATTACCATCACATTCAGGCAATTCAAATTGTAATTTTTCAGTATCCCCCACCAGTTTCAATACCGTTTCTGCCTCAGAAGCGGCTGTAGTTTGGGTCGCAGGCGTTTGTGGTTCTTTGTCTTTCGGTTGGCAGGCCGTCAGACCGATTAAGGCTGCAAGTACGCTGATTGTCAATATTGTTTTGCTTTTTAACATAAATAACCTATTAGCTGTTGAAGCCAACTCTTGCTTAGACCAATGCTTTAAAATAACTGGGTGTAGACATCGGCTTTTAATACCTGTTGAGTTTGTGCTTTCGTCAAATAAATATCAAGCTGAGTCCCATCTTTTACAATTTCATGGGTTCGATAATGTAAACCGATGCCCTCTTGGTCAAAGAACCAATCTGCTTGCCCCCAGTATAATTTTGCAGGTGCAACGTTTCTGACTTCTGGTTCTTGCTTCTTCAACCAATCTTGATACGCTTTTTGCACCAGTACATTCATCGCAATTTGCTGTTTAGGATGAATTAAATCTAATAATGCCACCGCCTTTTGACTTTTGCGATCCGCAACAAAGAAATAATACCGTTCCTTAACATTAACATTCTCTTGATTGGTATCCACCCCAATTTGCATCAACACAAACTGATTGCGCTGATACGGTATACGCGTATACATCGCTAAGCTATAGGCTTTGTTTCGGCTAAATTCAGCCTGCCAAGTATCTGACTTTTTCACGTAAGCATTGATGGCTTGTTGTAAACTCATATCTTGTTTCAAGCCAATTTGGTCTTGAATGACCCGAGCCTGACTTTTGGCAATCCATTGGTTTAACCAAGCATCTTCTGTTTTTAAAGTCTGAATGTCTAATTCGATACAGTTCTTAGTCTCACAAAAGGGCTGTGCGATATCCGCTGCTTGTTGTTGAATATTTAAATACGGCAAGACTTCAGCCTGCTCTGTTTTAAACACCGAGCTTTTGGCATCTGTATCTGTTTCAGATTGTTTAGAGGAGTCACATGCTGTCAGTAAGACAGTCAAACTCACTAATGTTGTATAAATAGCCTGTTTGTGCAACATGCGCTTTCCATGAATTTCATGATTAAAATAAAGTGTCTTACTTAATAAAACAGCTTCATGAAGAAGCTGTTTTATTTTTTAAAATTCCGATTAGTGTTCGCGAGTATTGCGGAACACGATGTCTGGATAACGCTCTTGCATGAGTTGCAAGTTGACACGACTTGGTGCCAAGTAGGTTAAGTGACCACCACCATCAACCGACAACTGGTCATGTGCCTTTTTCTTAAACTCATTAAATTTTTTGTCGTCATCACAAGACACCCAGCGCACCGTATTAATACTCACAGGCTCGTAGACGCAATCGACTTTGTATTCTTCTTTCAAACGGTATGCCACTACTTCAAACTGAAGCACACCAACAGCACCCACAATCAGATCATTACTATTCTGCGGCATGAAGACCTGTGTTGCACCTTCTTCTGAAAGTTCTTTGAGGCCTTTTTGTAACTGCTTCGACTTCAATGGGTCTTTCAAACGTACACGGCGGAACATTTCAGGAGCAAAGTGTGGAATACCTGTGAATTGCAGTTTTTCACCTGAAGTAAAAGTATCACCAATTTGAATCGTGCCGTGGTTATGTAAACCAATAATGTCACCCGGCCATGCTTCTTCTAGGTGCTGACGATCACCCGCTAAGAAAGTCAAAGCATCACTAATACGTACATCTTTATCTAGACGCACATGC
>NZ_DKIK01000177.1:0-53985 GCF_002454215.1 Acinetobacter sp. UBA6720 | reverse complement strand
CTTACGTATTAATATTCAAATCTTCTAATTGTTGGGATACTGTACAACCAAGTATGAAAAAGCTTGTTTTTTTAAAAAATCTTCGCTAGTATTCATTTCGCTTGAACTTGTTGATATATAACAAATTCAAGATATTAGGGCCTATAGCTCAGTTGGTTAGAGCAGCGGACTCATAATTCTATAATCTAATAAAAATAATGCAATCTCACGCAATATTACACAATCTGTATTTCCCTAAAACCCCTATATTCATTGCCTTATACGACACTTTGCAATATTACCCAATCTATTACAACACTACTCAATAATTCTGCGGTCTACTATCAGTCTACTTGGGAGTAGACCTGAGTAGACTTCAAATAAATTAAATTTTTCCCATTAATTTTGAAGGTGCATTGATTATCCACAGCTTTTAAATTTGAATTTATTTTAACCAAAATCTACAATCTTGAAATCTGTTACAGAAATCAAGTTTGGTTATGAGCGATATTAAAAATCATGGTGGTGTGAGACCGGGTGCGGGGCGAAAGCGTTCAGAGCTAACCACGCTTATTCGTGTGCCAAACTCTTCTGTTTTGGAAATCAAAGCCTTTCTCAAGAAGGCTAAAGCTGATCCTGAAATTGATCATATCCGACAAGTTGACCCTGTCACACACATGGCTATTCCTTTAGCCACAGAGCGCGTTCAAGCGGGTTTCCCTTCCCCCGCCCAAGATCATGTTGATAAGACTTTAGACCTCAATGAACACCTGATTAAGAATCCAGCAGCCACGTTTATTGTGCGTGTTAATTCACTTTCTCTCATCAATATTGGTATCGATATTGGTGACGAGTTGATTGTCGATCGTAGTCTTGAGGCAAAGCATTGGGACATCGTGATTGCACTGGTCGACAATGAGTTCACCGTAAAGCGTCTCATGTGTGAAGATGCTGGTGTGTGTTGGCTAAAAGCTGAAAATCCAGATTACGACGACATTCATTTTAGTGAAGGACAAGAGTTCATTATTTGGGGTGTCGTCACCCGTGTTCTTAAGAGCTTCAGATGAGAAGCGAAAACAAGATCTATGCCTTAATTGACGTGAACAATTGTTACGTCAGTTGTGAGCGTGTGTTCAATCCAAAGTTGAATAACAGACCGGTCATTGTGCTTTCAAACAATGACGGCTGTGCAGTTGCACGTTCACAGGAAGCTAAAGATCTTGGTATTAAAATGGGTGTTCCCCTATTCCAAATTAAAGACATTGTTGAAAAGCATAATGTCGAAGTGCTTTCGAGTAACTATAAAGTTTATGCTGAAATGTCTAAGCGCTTTCACAGCATCCTTGCTGAATATGTTGCACCAGGAGAGCATGAGATCTATTCGATTGATGAATGCTTTTTAGATCTAACCGCATATGAGTATAAATTCGATTTAACGGAATACGCGCAAGACATGCGCGAACGAATTGCAAAATGGATCGGCTTGCCTGTATCGGTTGGAATTGGTCGAAGTAAGACTGAAGCCAAGATTGCCAACCATATGGCCAAGAAAGCCAAACGCTTTTCTGGTGTCTGTAATTTGGTATCAATGGACCCAAAGCACAAGGATTACTTTTTTAGTTTGATTGATGTATCTGAGGTTTGGGGAGTCGGTCGACAGCACAGTAAAAAACTGCATACTATGGGTGTACATACCGTTCAGGATCTCACCCGAACCGAACCACGAAATATGAAAAGACTCTTTTCGATTGTTATGGCTAAAACGGTAGCTGAGCTGCAAGGTATTTCTTGCATCGAGATTGAACATGCCCCACCCGCTAAAAAACAAATCATCTCATCAAGGTCATTTGGTCAACGTGTAACGGATAAAGAATCTTTGTCTGAGGCAATGAGTGATTACCTGCAGTCAGCTGTTAAACGTCTACGTGAAGATAAAAGCTTATGTGGCTGCGTGATTGCTTTTGCTGAGTCTAATCCATTTGATAAGAACAAACCCTTTTATAAGAAATCAATCAGTGTGGGTTTTGCTGAGCCTACCGACTCTGCTGCAGTCATGAATAAAGCTGTGATGAAACAAATGAATGAACTGTTTCAAGAAGGTATTGAGTTTAAAAAGTGTGGTGTGATTTTAACGTGTATCGAGAATAAAGCGGCTTACATTCCTGACCTGCTCAGCGATGTTGAATCTATAGAACGAAATGAGAAGCTGCAGCTTGCAATGGAAGGTGTTAAGGGAAGGTTTGGGGATAAGAAGCTTGCGATTGGTCCATGCAAATTGCCGAACCGTGGCTGGTCGATGAGTCGCGGGAGTTTGACGAGAGATTATTTTAGTTGGGAAGGTATGTTGACTGTGGGTAGCGATATTTTATAGTTAATAAAAATAAACTTTAATAACCCCTTATGTAAGTAAAAAGTTAAAGACTAAAAAAGAAACCATGAAAGAGTTAAAATCACGGTTTCTTGTATACCTTCAAATGCTTTGCGTAATTTAAATGTTTAAAATAGAGGCTATTTCGCGTGATCCTCATTAAATTTTAAAAAGCTTTCAAGTAGTTGATAAAGTTGAGATCCAACATGCTCTGTGGGATAGCGATAATTTGGGTCACTTATACTTTGTTCAATTAACTTGGCTTGTTTTATTGCAAATGCGATTTTCTCTTTACTAAAGAACTCCGATGGAAGTGCCTTTGTTTTATCATAAGCCAAACCTTCCCCTAGATAGGTTTTAAATAGAAAGTCCAAGTAACTTTCGCAAAATTGTACTTTGATCTTTTTTCTTTTCTTTCTGATATAAAAAATAGGATTATTCAAAAGGGAATCTTTTATGGGTTGAATTAATGATTCAACTTGTACGAGGTGCATAATAAACCATACTTCTAAACAAGATGAAGAAACTGAAAACTTATAATTATGGCTTAAGCACTCCTGTACAGCTTCTTCTAAATTCCTACCCCATTGATCCCTATCAACAATAATCCAACATTCGTCAATTTTCGGATTCAATCCTTCTTTTTTAACATTCTTCTTTAATGTCCTAAATACATTCTTTGGTGAACTATTATTTTTTTCCTCAGAAGGTCTTTCATAGTGAATAAACTTACATAACTCACCCACATCATTCAGCTGCTGGAAGTACTGAACTTCAGTAACTTGCCCCTCACAAGCAATATAAAAAAACTTATTTGGCTCTTTATATTTTTCAGTTCGAATGATTGGCTCAAAACTACGACTCATTTAACATTACTTCCTATTTCTGAAAGATTTGGAATGCCATCAAATCGACCATTAAGATAACTTTTTCTTAATTCCTTATCAAACCTCTGATTATATTCAGAAAGAGAATGTAAATTTGAAGCTCCATTTTTAGCTTTTGAAATAAACCATACTTCATCGCGTCTTAAAAGTTCTTGATCTAGTAAAGCGGATTCATGTGTTGCTAAAATCAATTGACTATAATTATTTTCAGAAATATTAATATAAAATTTAATCAATGCATGTACTAAATTAGGATGTAAACTTCTTTCGATTTCATCTACTATGACCACGTTACCGCCTTGCATTGTTGATAAAATAATAGGTATTAAATCAAATAGTCTTTTTGTACCATCAGATTCTTCATCTGAAGTATCAAAATCAATATATTTTTCTATTCCATCAACTTTTCTTTGAGTAACTAATTTGAAGAATTTTATTTCATCATTTTCTTTATTAACTAGAACAAGCTCTCCTTTCATCTTATCACTAATAGATGCTGTATTTTTTTCACTACCTTTTTTTAATAAAGACGCAATAACTTTATCTAAAAATTGATCAGGGAATGGTAAATTCTCTTTTTTGATTTCTTTAAAGACAATTTTATCAATTCCTGTATCTAAGGCATTTAAGAATTTTGCAAAAACATCTCTAAAGTCTGAGTTTCTATTTAACTCATGTTGAATGCCTTCTGTTGCTTTAGAAGTTGGATAAATGATTGTAAGCGCATTGCTAAACCAATCGTAAATATTCTTCATGTGAACTAAGCCAGAAGACTCATTTGTAAAGTTAAATTGATCAACCAAGCTAATTAAAAGCGAATCTTCTTTATATGATTCAAATAAGTTTTTAGTCATTAGACTTTCATTATCAAACATGCTACCCAATTCAATATTGGATTTGATATCCTCAAATTTACGGTCAAAAATTTGCTCTGCTTTTCCATCTTTTGACTTTAATAAATATAGCCATTCCTCTGTAAATTTCACCGTATCAAAGGAAAAACCATAGATGTACATATTATCCTTATGGTGAATTTTGTACTCAAGGGTACTTATTGGATTTATATGCTCAACTAAACGGAATTTATTAGCCATTTTAGTGGTAAGGTCTGCTTCTTTAGTAACTAGACGTTTACCCAAATCAATAGCTTTAATAATATTAGACTTACCCGACGCATTAGCACCAAATAAAGTAGCTAATTTCAAAGTAGATATTTTATTAAAAGGTTCATTAACATGATTTTTTTTTAATCTTTCTTTGCCAGCTACCATTGAAAATGAAGACCTATCTTTAAAAGAGAGTAGGTTCTCAACAGAAAATTCTACTAGCATAAAATTTCACACACATACAGAATAATAAAATTATCATAACTACTTTTCGGGTGTAGTAAAAGTGATTTTTTCACATTAACAATAAAACCTGTACTTAAAGTACAATATCATCTCTTTTTTTAAGCAATCATTGATCTGGTTGTTATCAGCAAGTTTTCCAAATAGAATTTTCATTTGACGAGACCTCTCAATTCACACACTGCACACAAACAGTGACATGCACCTTTGTCGAAATCGAATGGGCTGTGCAGCCTGATAGCAGGATGCACAGCATTAAAGTTTTGATCATGATAGAAATAAAGCCTTTTCTTTACTTCGACGATTAACAAGCCCTTGCATACGTTTTCCACCCGCGTTCACCCATACATCGAACTGATCCGCAGCACCACGAATATCATTGGCATTCAGCTTTTTAACTAATGTTGATTTGCTAAAAGCACCCGTCCCAATGTTGTAGGCAAGTGAAACTAAGGCATCAAATTGATTTTGGTTCAGTGTCACCTCCACCGCATTATTTACAGCAGATTCAAATTTCTTTAAATCATGCGCCATGTATGCCTTAGCCTGTGCTTCGGTGCAGGTATCACCTTTCTTGACTTTAATGCCGTTGGGATAAACAGTGGTACCGAATCCAATCGTCCATACCCCCACTCCATCGTCATAGGCAGCAAGCCGCTTTCCCTCAAAGCCACAGATAAGATCCACACCAAAAAGACTAACCACCATTTGGTCGATCGCAAGGCCCAACATATCAGCCACTGTTGCAACTGTAGCTGTCGCAATCACTTTGTTGGCGGCATCAACTTGTTTTTGAGTAAGTGTTCCACCGCTGATCTTTCTTAAAAAATCGAAAATCTGTTTCATTTCACTTTCCTTCGAGTATTAAAAAAACCGCCCTAAGGCGGCATATCATTTGGTACGTTATTTCTTCAAATCTTCTCTGGCTTCTTTAAGCTCTTTAACTACTTCAATAATGGTCTTCCCTTCCTGTTTATTGATGAAGTTAAATGTCCACCGCACTACAGCCCAGCCTGGTAAGCCACATACAAAGAAGAATCCACCTAGGGCAATCATTCCCCAAATATCTGTTACCCACTCATGCAACCCCCATTTCACGATAATGAAAGCTCCACCAGTCAGACTTGATACAACCGTACAAATCAAACCCACTGCCCACTCTTGTGGTGAGCGTGGCAAACGCATCATGATGACAACTGTTGCAACAAGTGCTATCGCTAAAGTGACCATGATCGCTGCACCGTAGAACTTTAAAAACGCAGCAAAACCACTTGTGGACACTGGTTCCATTTATTTCTCCCTAATTTTTTGGCAATAAAAAAGCACCTTGGTAGGTGCTAGTAATTAATCAAGCATTAAGCATGTTGAATCGGTGATATCTGTGCGCAACTTAATATTTCAGCATCAGTTAAGGCTGCGTTATATATTGCTACTCGACTCATAAGCAACTTAAACCCTATCTGTTTTTCCCCAAACCCGACACTCATCGTATCTGTCAAAGGTGTGTTAACTGGACCTATTGAAGATTGTGTATAGACTTTTACACCATTGACGTAAACATTAAAACTTCCCTCAGAAGACGATGTATTTTGCGACTTGAATCGTACAGCAACATGCACTTTTTGCGCTGCATTACTAAATGCATAAGTAGTTGGTCTGAAATTAACTGCATTTTGACCGATTAAGATAAATCTACCAGCTCTATCCTGTGCTGAAGCATCACCAGCTTGAGTACCATTATTAAATCCCAATGAAAAACCTTTAGATGCTTCACCTAATTTAAAAAATTCTCCCCACAATGGTGTACCTGAATCTGGAATATTCAACCATGCCATAAATGTTAAATTAGTTCCGAGTGAAACAGTACCAGTTCTCTTACCAATCCACCGCTGTGTTGAATTTGTATGATTTGTCGCAGAACTCGGATTTTTAGTTGACTCAATAGAATCTTGATTACGCAAGACATTCGCGCTTGCTGTGAGATGTCTGCCATTCCCAGAGCTGTCATGAAAATCACCGCTTAACTCGTTTAACTTATAAAATGCAACTGGAAGCACCGACAATGATAGTTCTGGATCAAAATCCCTTTTTAAACTAACAGTCATTAACTGTGAAAATCTTTTAACGGCACCTTTAACAGATGCAATCATTATGTATGTCGGATCACCGGGCGGGTTTTCAAGAATATAGCTTAAACTTGTAATCCCACTCGCCCAAACACTCGGCAGAGTTGAAGATGTAAATGCAGTTGAGCTGGCATAAATCTCAAAAGACTCGTAGCCAATATCACAGGTCCAATTAAGAGTAATTCTAGACATTATCAAACTCCGCTGTTAGTTGTTCTGGTCTATAGAGATCCATATATTCAGCTATAAGGTTTTTAGGTTTTGAAAGATAATTTGGATCTGTTGTGGTTAGATAAACCTCGTCACTAATTATCTCTGTCTGCCCGTTTACAACACCCACACGATAAAAATAATCAAGATTGGGTTCCGTATTAAAGTCTTCATAGTACATCGTTGATGACGTACCAATCGGCTGCCCTAAGCTGTCTATAGCTGTTGAAATAGGGTTTCTATAAATATTGAAATAATCAAAGTGCCCAAATTGAGCAAACTCAAGTCTTATACCTGCCATCTCTATACCTCAATTTGAACCACATCACCGAGTGGTGCGAGTCGTTTGATTTCACCATCGGATACAAATACGGTTGCCCCCAAGTTATAACGTGTTGAGCTAGTCACTAAATTTAAGCCTGATCCACCCACCACCAACACTTTGTAATTGGGATGGTCCACACTGGTAATAGTTCCTACGAACTCTGCAGCTGTAGGCAGTAAATCAATTAAACGCTGTAATGCATTACTCACGATTGACACGCTCCACTTTCACGGTCTGATTGACCAATGCATGACTGAACGAGACACTGACACTATCTACAATGCCCCACCATTCCGCATTAAAGGCAAGCACTTCTCCTGGCACACATTCACCCACTTCAGGCGAAATCGGCATGCTGTAAGTATGGGTTTCGACCACCCCCGCTTTGGCAAGTTTAGCTTTGCCATAAGCGCCCATACTGACATGGTTAAACAATGGGTTGTTTTCAGGCTGAAGTAAGGTATCGGCACTGGTTCCAGTGCGTTTCACTTGAGCGACCAGTGCCTTTCGATCATTGGTCAGCGTGATGCCGTTGTAATCAGGATAGATCTGATAATCAGTCGACTGGCTCACTACTGCAGATTCAGGCAATAAGCGATCATATTCAGCAATCGACAACACATCCCAGAAGGTCTTTTTATACAGTGGCTTAATGGTCAGGGTATTGCTGCCCTTTTCGCTATAAATAAACCCACCGCCACTTTCAACCACTATTTTGATGGCATCAATCGGCGCCAAATTGGAATAACTCAGACATTCACGCTCAACGATCCAGCCCAGTGCATCTATCAGTTCCCAGTTCAACACCGTATCGCTAAACACACGATCAAACTCTGCTTGGCATAACTGGACTGAGGTTCGATCGTTCTCTTGTAAGAATGAGCGTAAAGGCGCTGTCGGTGCTGCCAGTAATGCCGTTTGACTGCGACCAATTAAGGTATAGGTATCTTGAGCAAATTTGCGAGAACGTCGGCGGTTCTCAAGTAGCATTTGATGCTCGTTGCCATTCACACTGATTTTGAGAATCACAGGTTGGCCATTAATCGGCTCAAGCTTGCCTATCTCAGATGCAGGTACGGTCAAACTATAGGACCAACACCAGCAACTTCGATCTGTACTGTAATTTCCATCCAGCACATTTATTTCCTCGCCATTGTCTAAGCGAGTCACAGATAAACTATTCAATATGTACCACCAATTACGATTCGGTATGCCAGGTATGCAATCATCTGCACCGAAGTTGAGTTCAACATTGTGCGAATCTATCTCATGGCAGAGGCATACAAAATTCAGATCACCTGTACCCTGATATTCAGGAATTTCAGGCTCTGGCCATGGTTCAATCGGATGCTTGCGATAATGAGTGGATTTGGCTTTATCCCATGGAATTTCGTCCTGCGTGACCAGCTCTAAGCCTTTATCCCAATCAAAGCTAAAGCGCTTTTCAAAGACATGCGCGACTTGGTGTGAAAACGAGATATTGCGCCGCTTTCGGATCATCTCTTGATGTGCCAATTCACGATTCAATCGAAGCTTGATTGGCTCATCAAAATACAAATCACGTGCAATGCGAATCTTGATATTTTCTTGCCAAAAGACCCTTTGGTTTCGACTGAGCTTTACACCTTGGTCAAAAGCTGAATGAATTGATTCGGATAAAGTTAAACCTCGTTCAAAGCCAATATCATTACCATGACCGATTACTAAACCCTGATCAAAAAAAAGAGCCTCATTTGAGACTCTTAAAATTGACTTCTGGAACGATATTCTTCTAACACTCAGCAGGGATTTACCCTTGTTAAATTGACTTCCAAACCCACGCTCAACGCCCAACTGATGATTAATATCTTGGAAGCCGGTTGATAGTGAATTAAGCCCACAATTTATATAAGCATCAACATAACCACTATTGTCTACAGGTTGAAGATTTAGGCCTGAGATTTCTACGATAAACCCAGTATTCAGTGTTGCTCTTAGGTAGTTTGCAACCAAATCAGGATCGTAAACAACATGAAGGTCGAATGGCGCAGTTAACGCACTTGGCTCAACAATATCAAGATAAGATGCTGTGAGCGAATACGGCTTATCATGTTCGTAATTGTCGCTCATAAAACACCTAAATCACTGGTTTTAAAATGATAGAATCAAGTCGCTGTGTAGCGCCCATCACAATATCGTAACTATTCAAAATAATATCTGTCCCCATGGCAAAATCAGCAACAGCATCACCATTTGCATTCAATAATCTCACCCACACCACTGTGCCGGTCTTAAGTGCAAGGACGTCATTGGTTGGTTTAAGCTCTATGCTGTCTTCATTCATGCGCTTAAAGCAGGGTTTGGGTAGTGTCAGTGTTGCAAGTTTTGTAGAGTCGTCCGCTGGACTTGAAACACTTTCAGGTTTTGCAGATTCATAATAAACAAAAGAAGCATTTCCGCTTCCCAAGTCAATAAAATCAGCCAGCGCTCGCAGTTGTGCAAGTCCAGCTTTCAGAGATGGTGTAATCATTTTGGCACCACATGGTCTTGAATGACTGCGTTGTATTGATTCATCGGGTCTTTTACTGCAACAGCATATTTAAAGCCAGTGACCAATCCGCTGAACTGGTATGTTCCATCTGGACCACTAAACGTCCTAGCGATCGTATTCATGTTATTTCTATCAAATAAAAAGATCAGGCAAGGATTTGTGACCACAACACCCTTCTTTTTCACGACGCCTTTAATACTAAGTGTTGAAAGACCATCTAAGCTGCCTTCAACTTTATTCCAAAATCTTATTTTGATATCTTGAGAAATTTGCATTACAAATCTCCTATTTTCAAAAAAACCTGCCCCTTTTCCCTGCTTCCAAATTCCGTATTAAGTGCAAGATAGATTTCATTTGCATCAATAAATTTTGAGTGATTAGGTGCTGGCAGGGCTTGGTAGACCCATCGAATAAATGGGAGCCGCCCTCTAAATACATTTTCTGTCCAAATATTAACGGGGCAATAAATCAACTGCCCAAGATTGGCGGCAGATTGTGCAACATTGGACTGCCCGGATGTTGATAGTCTATCTACTGATGCAACTCCATAGCTGTTTACTGCTGAATTTGCGAGATTTCGACTGAGACATAAACAATCTGAAATTCTACTATTTGATAAACCAGCGTAGCTTGCTCTTTCATTGGTTACCCAATTTACAGTCTGATTGTAAATGTGTGCTGCTAAGTAATCATTAAATGCATCCCCATCAAAAAAACTCTGATATTTCCCAAAACCATAAATACTGTAGCCGTGATTTTCTGACAAACCTGTTCTCACAGCTAAAATAAATGAATCAGTATTTCCGATAACGTAATATGCCCGCGCCCCATTTTGCGGTGAATAAACGTCACTGGCATTTGGATCTGATAAAGAAGTACCATCGGTATTCGAGTAAAAACTATAAAACCATTTTGCCCAGCCATTTTTTGCATTCACACCGCTGTCAGTGCCTGTCCAATTTTTAGTTGGGTTTGCAGGGTCAAACGGAGCTTGCACTGCAAGCATTGTATTGATATCAGTCATATCCTCAACAATGCCTACTTTGGCATATTTGGCATAAGCAGCCGAATATGCAGGATCCAACTCATCTACCACACGTAAAAACGGTCGACTAAGTAGCAACGTATTCTTAGTTCGGTAGGCTGCTTTCCCACCTCCCGCATCATTCACACTATTGAACGGCTTTTCCCAACCCAGTGGAGGTAGTGATGCAGTCATTGACCCAGTGGCTGTTTTTACGCTTGGTGCGCTTTCAAGCTGAAAAGTCACACTCGTTGCAGTTGGCACTGTTAAAATCCGATGCTCGCCGTTGTATTCAGCTTGATTCGCACCGGCGATTTTCAGCACCTGGTATTGCATGAGGTTGTGAGCAGTACCAAATACCGCTGTAACAATTGTGCCAACTGTGGTTAAAGACGAAATAGCCCCTAAACCAATCCCATTCACTAAGCATGAATCCAAAACACCAATCATTGAACCATAGGTATTTTGCAGTTGTGGCGCATTATTTGTATGCGCAAAATATTTAATATCTGTATTTGCAACCATTGTTCGTCACCCATAAAAAGACCGCCGAAGCGGTCATATTAGAATTAAAGATTAAGCAACCCGATCAATGTCACCACGCAGCATGATTTGAAATGAGTCGGATAGTACGGTTGGTTCTGATTGCTTCACCGTACGAATCACCCAGATCGGATGATTGGTTGCGATCGTATTAAAACGCAAGGTGTTTCCGCTCGCCCAACCACTACCCCAACCCTCCTTTTTGATGGTGAAGTACGGTGCACTGGTGACTGGATTCATTGGTAAACAATCCTCATTCGTCACACCTGTTCCAATTTGCCCAGAATATTCACCGATAATTCGGAATGAGGTATTCCCCGTGAATACAATTGCCCAGCGCTCCTGAATATTGCCTTTATTTGTGACTTTGATTGGATACAGTGTGTCGTTGTAATTGGCCGATATGGCAGCACCAACCGCCTCATCTTTCCAAAGATTATCCCAAGTTGACTGCACAAACTTTCGAGTGTAACGCGCTTGCATATCACCAATTACCAACACAGAGCCTACAATCGTATTGGCTGGATCATAGTTATGTGTCAATGGCTTGGTAAAAGTGACTTGACCATTGATTTTGACATCACGAACTAACCCCATATCCTGATAGCGGTACTTGGCTGTGAGTGGTCCAGTCAGATTACCTAAAGCAAAATCACCGTTTAAAGTCACTTTGCCGTAGTCATAGTCCACTGTGTACATATCAAATGGAATTTTGATGCCATCAACATCATCAAGTTCGCACCAACTGATCCGCGCATCATTCAATGGATAGGTCTGGCCTGCCACATAATCTGGCAATTCCTGCGATTTACTTGCACTCACAATCCCAATTTCACCCGAACGGAAAATGGGGACTCGACCATCAATCGGCAAACGCACTGCAGACAAACCCAGTAATTCAGCATCAATCGGGATATAGCTATAACCCACTGCGCTGTATTTGATAGTTTCAGGCAAGACCATGATGGGCTTGTGAATCCACTGTTTGCCATCCTTGCTATATTCCAGCTCAGCCACATACCAATCTTGCGCCATAATTTCAGCACGATTTGCTGTTGTGATAACTACTTTTTCACGAAACACAAACTGGCCATAGCCTTGATCAAAGTTAAAGAAACCATCACAGTCTACGGTATCAATGGTACCCGAACCATCAGGGGTGATATTCAATACCCCACCTTCTACCTTGGTTGCAGACAAAGTTAAGGACTGCGCTCGAATTGGAATCATCGGTGCACGGTAGGAAACTTGGTTGGTCTGCACGCTTTCTAGTTGCGTCACCAAAGTCTCTAAGGTCGGATTATTCGCCCCACCTACATCCCATGCAGATAGCTCTACAGCGCCATTACCATAATGGATCTGACCTGCCACTGTTCCCGCACCCGTAGTCACTGATGGATTGCGGTAAAGCGATCCAAGTTTATCCACATAAGTTGAGCTGGCTAAGGTAAAGCGAACCGAGCTGGCAAGAATCTGCTCAGCAAAGCCTTCAGTTAAATCCGTTTTTAAGATAGAGCCGATTACTGTATCCGACCAAGTCGCAGCGCTGGAACTGTCTCGATAAGACACGCTCACCGTTACTGCAGTTGCAACTTCATTCAGACTCAGGGTGTAGCTCTCCGGTGTATTTTTATACTTGATTGTTGCTCCAAGCATGCCTGCTGCAATCGCCTCTGCACTGGTGTTGTACTGACCATAATAAGGTTGCACGATTTTCTCGCGCTCGATCGTCTCAAGTGTAGTGCTGGGGGTAATATTCATCGTGCGCGATGCATAGTTAATGGTGCCTTGTTGCTGACCTTCACCATTAAATAGGCGTCCAGTAGTAGCATCAACTGGCATATCATGCAGTTCAACCTCCCCTGTGTAACTCATGTACTTCACAGGAACTCGCACTTTCACAGACTTGGGGATCAGGGCTGCTGAGCCATTATCCAGTTCAACTGTAATTGATCCACCAGAAGGTATTGCCGTGAGGCTAACAACGGACTTGGCACCTTTCTGGCCTGATACATTGAATGTAGTACCACCATTCGGCAACAAAGTTGGCATTAACTTGGCCACACCGTCCGCATAATCAATGGTGCCAGTTGCATCACCAGTAAATTGGCCTTGTCCATTATCGGTTGCGGTTTTAGCAATACCATTCAGCAACCAACCTACAGTCAATGTTCCCGCCACAATCGAATCATTTACAGGGATCTCGATATAGGCTTTATTAATGGTTAATCCTGATCTCTCTTGAGCCGTGATCATATTGCTCCACGTCATCAGGATTGCGCTGCCGACATCGGCAAGTTCACCCGTGGTAAGTGCCATGGTGCCTGTATCATAATCAATACTTCCCGATCCAAATGAAGAGTCAGAGCCTTTTAATTGCCCTGCGCCATTGTCTCGAAGCGTATAGACTTGGTTCTGAACCAAGTACGACACTTGCAGACTACCCGGAGATGGTAACGGGACCAAGTTGCGGATCCAGTTAAAACCGATGTTCTCCTGATTCACATAAATTAGCTCGGATTCAACGGGAGCTGTCACCGCAGCCGCTGGCAGGAAACTAATCGTTAGATTGGTTGTACCGGTTCCAGCATTGGCATTCCACACAATCGAACCGTTTTGATAGTTGATTGTGCCGATTGAAGTACCAGCAGCATTTTTAAGTTCACCCCCTACGTCAGTAATCGCGGAACCAAACAACGTGAATTCCACCGATTTCGGCATGATGGATGAGCCGAGATATAACCCGAGCACCGTATTGATGGTGACATTGCTAAACGCCTTAGTTAACACATCATCTTTAGCTTTCACCAGGGCCACAGAATCACCCGCAGCATTGATATTCACCATCGGGGTTTCAGTCTGCGCTGAGGGAACCAACTGCGTATAGACATCCTCTGCAACCACAGAATAATCACCGACATGTGCAGCTTCTTTGAGATTGGCACTGGAGTAGTACTTACCCGTATCTGCAACAATGGTGTCACGAATGATGGTGGTGCTCTTTTCACCGCTATACCATTGCTTCGCCGACAGACCCACAAAATCGGCTTTCAATGCATCACTGAGGCCATAAGTGGCAATCTTGTATTCAACCTGCTTACCATCCACAATCATGATTGCAGTACGTGTCGATACCTCAGTGATACGTAGGTATTGCTCAATCTCTAAGGTTTTACCTTCATTTGAGATCAGCACAATCGACTTTCCGATCGCTAACTCTGTTTCCTGGGTAAACATAGCCACCTGAAGTGACTTCATACCTTTCCAGTGTGTGTCTAACGGTGTACCTGCAATCTGTGCGCCTTTGGCATTATAGTTTTCAATGCGGTTCTGCGCTTCTTTACGCTCATCAGTCCAGCTGTCTGTACTGAATAACACGGCGGACACATTGGGATCTTGCGCATTCTGCGAGATAAATACCGTCGCACCCATCAATGCATCGGTATCCGCTGTATCGACTGCAGCATAAATCTTTTGGATAGAAGTACGACCCGTGGTGCGATCAAGTTCTGAAATATCATTGAACAGGTTATTACTTTCACCGTCGACAATTTCACGGCCTGAGTATTTCCCTCCACCATCCTCAGCATCTGTGCGAATGCGTTCTGACTCAAGGAGCTTTAAATTATTGGTTTCAATTGTCATCGCTTACCTCAATGAATCGCATGGTGACGTTAAAATAAGTATCAAGTGATGTTGCTGGAGTGCCTTTGACTGTAGAGCTTTCCAGCGCACCGTCTTTATGATTCCAAATCACATTGAACTCTCGTTGATCATGTGGCCACTCAAACTGAAGCGTGAATTGCTCTTGCAGGTTTTGCCACGCACGAAGCGTGTTCAGATCACGCAGCTTGATCCAACCTTTGGTTTTATTCGCTGGCTGCAATGTGATTGGTCGCCCTGCTTGCTTGCGCCCCTCTTGGATAATCAAGGCTCCACTGATTGCATATTCTTGGTTCTGCTCGATCTCAGACCAGTTTTCATCAGACCAAAAAAAACCATCCTCGATTTGGATGGTTTCCGATGTTGTTTTACGCATTAATTGCATTACGATCTTCCTTTAATTGCTTCGAGTTCTCGCATCATTTCCTCAAGAGCTGTGGCTTGATCGGGTGCTGCTGATACTGTCGCTGTCTGCCCAGTTCCCATATCAATTTTGATTTCCACACTTTGCTTTGTCTCCATACCTTCCATTGGTTGAAAATCAAAACCGCTTGCAATAAGTGGAGCATCAGGCACGGCGGAAATTTGCTGAGTTGAATCACTACCATTTGACAGCAATGAAGCATTACCACCACTCGAACCACGTGCTTGTGATTTTGCATTCATTGCATCTGTACGCGCTTTCATCTTGGCTTTGAAATCATCCCAATGATCGTTTGTGGCTTGTTGTTCAGGGCTTATTTCAGGCTGGTCTTGTATGGTAGATTGGCTCACTTGACTCACACTACGCTGAGTCTCGATTGCTGCTTGCTGGATCTCTCCAAGTTTGGTAACCGTGGCTTTGCCTGTGGCGTCTAGTTGGACTTGTAGTCCAAGACTTGCCGCTTTTGCCTGAGCAACAGCAATCTTGGCCTTATCACCAGTCGCTATGGTTGAATCAAGCATCAACTTGTAAGCTTGCTGAATACCATCTGCAGTCGCTTGGCCACTTTTGCTAATCACATCAAAATTAGCCTGAGCCGATTGTGCAGCTGAATCCAACTGTTCTTGGGTTTTAACCCCCATGGCATTGAATGCAGCCTGAGCTGGGTTTAGAATTTCAGGAAGTTGACCAACTTTTTGTTCAATTTTGCTTAAACCAAGTGCTACCTGCTCACCGGTAATTAAGCCCTGCTTTCCATATTCAACAAGTTTGCCTTTAGCATAATCAAGCTCAGCACCCGTCTGAGCTGTGTCTATTGCATTGTTGAGATTTGCGCTCAACGCCAGCCCAGTATCAACACCCTGAGCCTTATAGGTATCCAAGTTATCAATAACTATTTTAACGTCATTGCTCGCAGATTGGAAAGTGCTTGAAAACGAGCCTTTGAGTTGCTGAGTTTCTAAACCTGTTCGCCCTAATGCAGCTTTCGTTACCGCTTCTGTGACTGCGGCAGATTTTGCAGCTTCTTGTGCAGTACCAGCAAAGGCAGCTTTGGCATTGGTTTGGAAGACAATAAGATCCTTACCACTCAATGCCTTTGCTAATTCAGCCTGCATCTGTTCAGCAGTAATTTTTCCTTGTTCTCGAAGAAGGTTAAGAGTCGTTACAGCATCATTGATTCCCTTGGTTGAATCAAATTTCATAGCACCAGAAATTTTATCTAGGGCCTCTTTGGTTGGTGCTCCTTTCTTGATTAGCTCATCGAACTCTATTACAAGCTTCTTTGACTCTGCTGTGAGTTGGTAGGTTTTATCACGCGCCTTGTCCGCGGCATCAGCAAAGGATTTTTTTACCTCCGCTACAGCTTTTGTTCGCGCCTCTTCATTCGCTAGCTGAAACTCAAGTTTTTCGGATGCTGAAATAGTGTCCGTGTATTTCAGCTTTACACCACTAGCAGATTTCTCTAGGTTATCAAAAGCAATAGTTGCCTTTTCAACTCCCTTAGCAACCCCCTCACCAATAGCTGTACCAACTGGCATAAACACTGTTGGTATCAATACACCAATAGCTGTTACTGCAACACCAAGAGCCCCTAGTCGACCAATCAAAGCCATGATCCCGCCACTAGCCCCCCCAGTTGCTGTAGTTATAGCTGTCACACCTGATGCCGCTTGAGCCCCAGCAACCGCTACACCCTGTTTGGCTACGGTAGCTGCTCGAGTGGCTACTGCGTTAGCAATCTGGGCTAGTGTATTAGCAACTACTGATGCGGTTTCCTGGATAATAGCAACTTGAGCCGCCTTTACACCTGCAGCCTTATCAAGAAATACGTTAGCAATATTTAGTGCTTTATAGGCTATAAATGCCTGAGCGGCCAGTGTGAGTGTTGAGACAATTTGATCGAGGTTTTCTGATACGAACTTAATTGCATTTGCAACTTTTTCACTTGCTCCTGTTGCCGCATCCGCTTCCCCTATATATAACACCCATGCATTTTTTAGGTTTACTATTGCTTGCCCGATAGTGACAGGCATTCTACCAAATTCTTCATTCAGTGTTTTTGATTGGCTTTCAAGTGCTTTGATGAGTACATCAGATGTAAGTTTGCCCTCATTTGCCATGGCACGTAGCTTACCAATATTCACACCTAAGCCATCAGCAAGAGCTCTCGCCAAACGTGGAGCTTGCTCCATGACGCTGTTGAATTCTTCACCACGAAGAACTCCTGATTGTAAGGCTTGGTTAAATTGATAAATAGCAGCCTCATTGGATGCTGCAAGACCACCACCAACAATCAGTGATTTATTAACTAAATCCGTTATTCCTAAAGCTCGTTCCTGCGAATAACCCAGCTGGTCGGTTGCACTTTTAACCCGTGTAAATAACTCTGCAGTAGCAGTGAGATTGGAGCGAGTTTCAATTGCAATATTTTTTACACCTTCAAAAGCTTCTGCGAAGTTCCCACTTTTAGAGGTTGCAAGATCAATCCTTGCTTCTAAAACCTTAAATTCATCAGCAGTTCGGCCAATATCCATTAAGGACATGCCAATTCCAAGTGTAGCCATTGCACTAGTTAATGCTGTATAGCCAGTTTTTAAGCCTTGAATCTCCCCACTAACTTGCTTAACAAGCGCCTCATTTTTTTGGAGTTCTGCATTTGTTTGACCTAATTCAGCATCCAGCTTGCTTAATTCAGGTGTAATAAGGCTTAGTTCTGATTTGAATGTGCTAAATGCCTGATCAGCTTGTTTGACCTCTTTTTCTAACAAGTCGATCTGTTGTTGAGCAATTCGAACATCTTCGGGTGTGGCTTTAGTCTTTGAAAACTCTTCGAGTTTAGTTTTTGCAGTAGCTAAGTTTGCTTTAAGAAGATTTAACGATCGTACGGAGTCGACACTAAACTTTTCAAAACTATCTGAGGTACCCAATACACTAGTACCGGTACTTTTAATAATTTCCGTAGCTTCATTAAGCGATTTAATTAAAGTTGCTGCACGCTCACTGGCATTTTTTGGAATGATGCTCCCAATTTCTACGCCCGTGTTTTTGGCTGTATTTGCCACATCCTGTAGTTCACTACCAAGTTCGCCCAACTCACCTTTTACTTGTTCAGCTTTCTTTGATAAGTCTGTTGGTATGATTTTACCAATCTCTTTTGCGGTTTCAGCGCTTGTTTGCTTTAATCGCTCAGCTTCACTTTCAATGGTTTCAAAAACCTTTTTGGTAACACTTTCGGATTGCTTAGCGGCAGCAACAAGCCCCTTGCTATCACCATCCATGATGAGTTTAAAAGTTAGATTTTTTGACATGACTTGCCCTTAATTTTTAGATATAAAAAAGCCCACATACGTGGGCATCTACTGGTTTTTATTCCTATTCATCAAAAGGAAGGCATAGTTGCATAAGCCGCTCAACCTCTTTTATAGCTCCAGTAAGCACATCACGCTTTTTCCTGTAACTCCCTAAAATATGCCCAGCAAGACTTGCATCAGCTTTCTCTAAGTCCAATTGAAGGCTTAATTTATTGTGAATACTGGTGTGAGCTTGCATTTGCGCATTTAGGTAGTCTTTGGTTTGAAAAAATGCATGCACTAGGGCGCACTTAAACTCAACGACATGCTCAGTATTTCGCATCAAGGTCATCAAGAACGTTGCTTGCTGTTCATTCAGTAATGCTATACGTCGAGTTTGTACACCACCTTCTGTTTCAAAGGGTCGCATTTCAAATGCTACCCTTCCAAACCTATTAAAATGATGTATGTGGGTCTTTATCAATTGCATTACCGCTTTATGGTTTGCTTTAGAGCCATCAGCTATATGCAGTGAGGTGGTTAAAGCTTTAGCATCTTCTACGATTACAATTTCTTGAGTGGTCATAACATTTAACATAGTGTTCTCCTGACGCTTAATTGATAAATCCATCTCACCCAAGCGTCATAAAATGTGGTGAGATAAATTACAGGCATTAAAAAAGCCCTACATTGCTGTAAGGCTTAGTTTGAACTGGTTGAAAAACGGCATTTCTCGATATTCCTAAGAACTCTCATTCACTAGTATTAATATCTGTATCAATATATAGCGAGGCTAAATTTGGCTGGAATTTCCATTTTTGTAGGATTTCACATGTGGTAGGCATAAAAAAACCACTCTGAAGAGTGGTTTGTGTTTACTTAAATATTTCTTTCTTCCTGTAGGAAGAAGCGCCCTTGACTCAGTGTGTCTGACCCATAAAGAATGTTTAAAACACCATCAAAATGCTTTGTGAATTCTTTTACATTGAATGGATACCATCCATGCGGTAAAGGCATGGCAGACAAAACCCCATTACTTGCTCGCACAAACCATGATGTATAAACACCATTCTTGTATTCTTGCTCAATCTGCTGCGCCACCATTAAAACCTCTGGTGGGTATGGTAATGCTTTAACCTCAGGCTCTTTAGTTTTAGCTTCTGCCTTACCCTTTAAATCCATTACTTCCAAATAGTGCTTAGCATCTTCAAAATGAATAGCACGGAGTTCTCGGTAACTTGCAGAATATTTAAAGTGGTTCTTTAAACGACTCCACATTTGAACAATCGTGTTTTTATTGTCACCTGCACGTGTATGGACAATGTTGTATAAAATTCCGCATTGCTCTGGTGAAATGGTCTGCTTACCACCAACCATCCATTCCATTACTTGTGATCTATAAGCACGGATCACCATCAAATGAAATTTTGCGGAAATCCACATTGCGTATGAATAGACTAAATCCTCTACCACATATGTACCTTGGTCTTTCCCTCTCCCACGAATTACATTAATTGCACCAGAATTATGATTCTCAGATTTGAGCATCATAATATTTTGCTCAATTTCCTGAATTAAATCTTTGGTCTGTTCGTTTCGTAAAAAATTAGAAGGTTTGTGTTTCTCTAATCCACCACCAGCTTTATGCAAGTCATTAATGCAATAACGCCCTTCATTATCTTGACGAATTGAAAATTCACCAATAACTAAAGGTTGGTTGTTTGGGTTTAATAGATTTTGTTGTATAGTAGTCATGTTGACTTACCTCATAGTTGTTGACATCAATTAAGCTCCGACTCCGCCAAGATTCAGGGGCTTTTTTGTTGCCTATTGATTTCATGCTTTCGCACTCTCTTGTTGCTTTAAAAATTCTTTGATCGCCTGATTCACAAGATATGTGAGTGAGCGATCCTGCCTCTCAGCAATTTCTTTCAGTTTTTCATGATCAGCATCATTAAAAAACCTTATTTTTAACTGCTGGCCTTTTTGCTGCTTCATAGATAAGTACCTCCTAGCGACATAAATTATAATGTACCTCCTAGCGCCCATTGTCAACACCTCATAGGTACATTAATATAATTTTTTTTCGGTCAATGTTTTATATGAGTGCTAACCAAACCGACCCACAATATAAGTTGCGCTGGTCAGAGGAATTGCGTGATAAAATTCAAGAATCAGCCAAACAACATAATCGCTCAATGAATGCGGATATTGTTGCTCGCCTAGAGGAAAGTTTTACATCTGGATTAGTTGCATCTGACCCATATAAGAGAATGCTTTTAGCTGTCATTGCAGGTATTTTGGCTGAACAAGCTGATAGAGAAAAACCTTCATTTGAGGAAGCAATTGATCGAATAATTAAAGCCATAATGATTGATGAAAATACTTTGCAAAACATGCTGAGCGTCAATAAAAAAGCACCCTAGGGTGCTTTATATTTTCCATCTTTGGAGCCCTTGCAAGCTGCTTGAACTTTATCCAAAACCAACTCACCATTATTTGTAATAGGGTGCTGTTTAATTGATTGATAATATTCAATACCATTCAACATGCAGCTAGCTTCATAATCTTGCTGTGTGATTTCCTGTGGTGGTGCATTCCTGTTCTTATAAGAATTAATAGCAATATCCGCTAAAGCGTATAAAAACATCACTACCACAGCACCAACAACCCCTAGCACACCCAGAATTATTAAATCTCCAACATCGGAGGGCTTATTGCTTGTGCATGAGTGTGATGGTTTGACTAGGTTGCTCCCGCAATTCTCACAAACACCCAATCCTGTTCTGCGCCAGATTTCGTAAACAACAGCAGGAAGAAGAAAAAAGAATGCCAAAACTATCGTGATTATGAAGTTACCACGATCTCTTGACCAGCCTGTATGACCACAGTTATTACAGCCAATGCATTTATTTGCCATTTAGCCCTCAACGCCCACTGCGAATAGTAGTAACTTTGCCATCTTCAATTACAACAGTGAAAGTTTTGCTGCCACCTACATAGCTTAGTTCACGCACTGAAACGTCTTTACCACTCACGTTTTTAACGTAGTCATAATGCGATGTTGGCTGGCCTGCAGCTGCAACCACTTCACCATAGCTTTGACCCTTGCGAACTTGTTTACCGTTAATGCTTGCCCCTGCTAAATTCGCATTTGCTAATGTAAAAACAGACATCAAAGCGGCAGTAATTAATAATTTTTTCATGAATTTACCCTCGTTATTAGTGGGTAAATCATAACGTGCTCAATTTCACATCACAATGTGAAAATTACTGTTCTTTCTCAAGGCTCTTAATAAATTCATTGAACTTCTTATTGATAGCGTTCTGCGCCCGAGTTGCAATCGCTAAATTACGCATCTTCATACGCTCAGCTTTTTGAGCCGCTTTAAGATAGTGTCGGAATGAACCGTAACTCATTTGCATGATGCTTTCATGTGAGTGGCCATTGGATACGAGAAGCTGAAATACATCAAACCAACTACTCTTTTTACGCGGATCCACATCGTCCCGATGTTTAGGTTTTGGCTCGGTGAAGAATGCATCATTCACCTTAATCACAGCATCCAATAACAAGATATTGAGTTCACCCTCTTTCTTGAATAGATCGATGACCTGTTCAATACTGTATTGCAAACAATGGGCTATCAATTGAGTCGATTCAAACGAATGAGCATCAAAGATCATTTGTGTGGTTCCATCTGGATGATTATTCAAAAAGTCTTTAAGGACCTGCGCCGCACCCGACCACTCATCAAAGTTATGCATCTGCAGCTGGTGCACCGATAGCTCACCAACTTTGACAGGTCGGTTTGAAGCTATAAAAAAATCATTCATGATGAAATCTCAAAAAGTACAGGCACAAAAAAAGATGCTTATTGCATCCTATTTAAGTGCCTGTATGTGTTTATGCTGCTTTTGGAATTTGAGTGTAGTAACCGTATAAGCCAAGAGCGCCATCTTTGTCTTTGGTCAGATCACCCAAAGCATCACCGCTGATTTCGTAAGAACCAAATTCTTCATGAATTAGGCCAAAGCTTGAATCAGGTGTTTTCACTGTACGGTGCAGGGCTAAGAACACTTTGTCTTTGCTGATCTTATCAATGCCTTCAAAGAACAATGCATATTCAGCACCGAAATCAGATGCGATCGTAGTGTGTGTCACGGCGCCAGTGGTATAGCCAATAACAACTTTCGGCAAATCATCAAGAAACTCAATCGTCCCATAAACCGCATCTAGCTTATATTTCGTTGATTCAATAGGAACTGGTGTTGATGCTCCATCAGTCACGGTTGGTACAGTCAGATTAAACCCATCAAGCTTGATCTTTTGCCCTTTGGTGACCGCACCTAAATCATGGTCAGCTACGGTTTTGGTCGCTACAGCTACGTTTTTACCCGACAGGATATATGCCAGGTTATCAGCATCAACCTGCTCAAGTGTGCCACTGAATGAAACCGCAGTGGTGTTGTATAGCACCAAATCAGTCGTATCATCACCTGACATTGACTCGGTATGCTCAATTTTGTCAGCTGTGATTTCCAGCGTAAAGTCTGGGATGTTTCCCAACTCTCGCATTGCCCCCACAACGCCTTCAACAATCGGGGCAAGGGAGAACTTACCGCGCAATGAAATGTACTTCTTAGCCATTCGCAGGCACCTCTTTTGATTTTGGTTTAACTTCTGCTTTTACCTCTGGTTTGATTGCTTCAATCACACCATCATCTAAAAGCTGTTTAATTTTTTCTTGTGGAAGATCACCCACAATTTGACCTTTCACCCACGGGCCAATCGGCTTTAGGGCTTTGTATTGCGTTTTCATAAGATTCCTTAATCAGGTTCGGTTTGAATGAATAGCTCAGACTCTAAAACCACAGTTGAGTAAACACAGCTTTTAGAAATGTCTTCTTCGGTATTCATATAAATCAGTGGTTCTGCACTGGATTCAGGCTCCCAGCCACTCAGTTTTTTAATGATCTTAATGGTTAGATCACCAGCCATATCGAATGCTTTAGAACCATCTGTCACCTGAGATGCTGCATGCTTGCAACAAGCTGTCACTTCCCAGACCACTTTCAGTTTAAGTGCATCACCTTTACTTACCACTCCTGCACTTTTGGTACGGCGGAAATTCACTTGAATGTTGGGGGTGATTTGGGACAGTTCAGTAGTTACACCTAGATTCTTAGGGGTATAGATTTTCTTTACACCCCACTCATCCATGAATTGCTCGAGGCGCGCTACGATCTCATCGCGTACCGCATATAGATTTTCATCACTCATCTAGGACAATATCCTCAACAATGTCTAATAAATCCTGCTCGTCATCCGACGTTAAACCCAACCACGCACGTGCAGGCATTTTCACGGTATAAGCACCAACGGTTACGTCTTGAGCAAAGTTAGATCGTGTTTGACGAACAAAACGATTACCAACAACACCGGTCTTTTGGTTTTGTCGGAAGTAAACCGTGCTTTGACGAGCCTCATGTTTAATTTCACCGCCAAAGTGATGGATCGCTCCATACTCAACGTCTGTACCCACTTCAAAACCATTGCTGATTGTATTATTGGTAATAGAGTTCATTAGACGGGATGTATCGCGAAGCGTGGTACCGCCTTGGCGCATCACCCTTACGGATAATGGCCACTTGCCGTATAAGCCCTCACCACGAGACCAGCGATCGCGGATATTCTCCACCAAGGCGGCACCCATACGCTCATAAAGTCTGGACTGACGCTCTTCAACGTCAGCATACAAACTCAGAGCTTTTGAGATCGCTGAGTCACCATCGGTACGGATTTCAATTAATGCGCCTGGCATACGTCACCTCACTTAATGCTCGGCATTTTTCCAAGGACATCGTCACCAAAGACACCACCCGTATAAGTCGTGCCTATTGGTGCTGTAGATGGTTTGTTTTTGGGTGCATCGTCTATAATTTCTTTACTCTGTTCATCAATGATTTGCAGATCCGCTTTCTTGTCTTGGACACGCTTCAAGAAGGCAATCGCATCGTCATAAAGCTTGCTGATATGCTCCAAAGGTTCTTCAGTGTAAAGACGATAACGTGCGATATCACACGCTATACGTTTTAAGTTGGAAGGTACGCTTGCAAGTGGCAAAGAATAACGGCTACCGATGTAGCCGTTAATTTCTTCCTCAGCATCCTGTAACGCTACTTGCACAATATCGACAGGATCTGCACCGCCTTCACGCCCCAACTTAAGATCATCAATAACCTGTGCACCAAACCGTGTTTTTAAATCAACTTCAGTCGCGTACATAGATCACCTTACTTATCGGCCGTAGCTTTCTTGGCTTCGGTAGTGGCTTTCTTTAAAGCAGCTTCGGATGTGGCTAGTGATTTTTCCAAACTCTCAACTTTCTTTTGAAGTTCTGCCACTTCTGCTTCGGCTTTATCCTTACCCTCAATAAGGATTGCCTCATTTGCTTTCAGTTCTACCACTTCTGCAGTAAGGCTTGCAAGCTGAGCAGCGGTACCATCCGCCTTCGGTTGTTCTGGAGCTTTTTCTTCTTCAATAGCTCCTGATGCTAAAAGGGCCTGAAGTTGATTTTCTTCAAGCCCTTTGATTTCATCACCTGGCATAAAATGCCCGATGGATTGTTTTGCGATGTACTTCGGCATGTCTTACTCCTTATAGGGTGATAAAGCCGGTACCACCGACTACACCATTTTTGTTAGAAGGCACGACCAATGGAGCGGATTCTGTCATCAACATGATGCCGCTTGGATCCTCACAGTACCATTGACGGTCAAAGTATTGCTGAGCAACACCGTTGGCCAACATATTTTTGATCTTACAATGTGCCACTGAGCCGTTGGTATCAGAAATCAAAGAGAAGTAATCTTTTGGAATAAAGCGCTTCACCTGACCTTTGTTACGGTAAGTTGCGTCATATACCCAGAACTCGATTCCATCAAATGTCCCTTTGAGAGTTGCTGACTCTTTGACACCAAAGCTTGGTGTAACAGGAACAGAAATACCAGCGTACGGCGTGATGAATTCTTTCTTGAATTCTTCGTTATTCCATAATGCAGCCCATACCAAGCCAGACATAATTGCTTTTTTGGCTTCACCGCCATCAGCTGCCAATTGACGCTCAAGCATAGTGCGGATATCTAAAACCGGTTTAGCACCCGCTTCGTTCCACTTAGTCAACGGCGTATATGTCAGAGAGGCATCACGGCGATAATCAACTAAGTTGTACTCATAGTCATCTGAATGAAGGACATATTTACCATTTTTCAGAAGATCAATCGCCATCATTAGGACTGAGTTATCAATCGCATCATGGTTGCGCTTCATCACCGCAATCTGGGAAATAACCATCTGCTCTTGGAGAGACAACTGCTGATTTCCAGTTGAGATAATCCCAGCGGTGCGTAAACGCTCAAGTAATGAGATTTCAAATGTATCGGCCGGACTAACCTGATTTTTTGGCTTGTAGTAGGCCGGTTTCACATGGCGTACTTCACCCGATTGAGTGGTATCAAATGGCTTACCGGGTTGTTGTGGTGAAACCAGTGGTGCTAGATCATGTTCAGCTGACAATTCAGCCAAAGGTACATCATCACGTGTGAATAATGGGCGATTTGGAAAGAGTTGGTCTAATAGCCAAGTATCCATTGGGCGATAGTTTGAGTGGATTAGTGCTAACTCACCCACATCCAGCAGTTCTAGTGGGGTGCCTTCAATATTAAAAGCTTGTGGCATGTCATTTACACCTTAGAAAGTTCGATTTTGTTTTTGGTTGCTTTGGCGCGTGCTGCATCGTATTGAGCCGTCGTAAGTAAAGTGCCACCAAGTGATACTGCTTCAACGTTAAATACACCACCGTAATACACTGGAATTTCGATTCCATCAGCAGCCTTGATGGTGGCTTCTGCAGCAGATACATCCTGACCACAAATCACATCCCAAGTAGATTCGTCAGTAGCATGGGTCAGCACATTAGCAGCAGATAGTGTTAGCAAATCACCGTATTTATATGCTGTGGCAGTCGTTACTTTTGCATTAGCACGACGTAACTTTTCATTATCCAGAATCAGTCGTTGTGACGTGACCGTGATAGGCGGTACATAGTGAGTAACCATGGATTATTTCCCCTTTTGTTCTGCAAATGCTTGAGCACCAGCTGTGAATTTATGTTTATCACCAGCACCTTGATTACCACCTTGCCCTTGCCCACCCTGACCACCTGTAGCTTGGTGAGTAAACAAATGATTAAGGTGTGATGGAATTTGTTGCTGTTGTTGACCAGCTGGTGGTTGATTACCTGCTGAGAATTGTGTTAATTGCTGGGACATGAATGCAAATGAAGTGTCATCCATATTGGTATAAGACGTCTTTTCTTCAGCGCTAAATTGCTTATTTAAAGATGTTTCAAGCGCTTTGATGTCCGCTTCACGCTTATCAGCTTTGAACTTTTTAAGTTCTGCTTGGGCATCATCACGCTCTTTTTCAGCTTGTTTCTGTGCGGCTTGCGCCTTTTCTAATTCGGTCACGTCTGTGTCCTCTGTGGGTTGGTTAGGGTTATGGCTTGCGGCTACTGCCATCGTGTTTTCATCTGCACCTAAGGCACAAAATGAAACTTCACGAATACGACCACCGCGGAATATCGTAATAGGTCCTTGAAGCGTCTTTCCGTTAACAATCACTGTTTGATCAGCTGCAACTTCTTCAGTCTTAGCAGGCTCAATACGGACAGACATCTGCCACGGAAATCCATCATCTGAGTCTTGTGCTACCTGAGTACCAAACTCATTGCTCATCAAGTCCCCATGTACAACCAAACCCTCTTGATGGCTAATCGTATGAGTATTGATTGCACCTGCCCGTTGGCGTGAGCTGTGTTCTAAAAGTGCTGGAATGCGACCTTTAATCTGCATACTATCCAAATCAAAAATCACTCGTGTCCAATACCAGTGATCTGTAATAACCTCACCGCTATAAGCCACTCCCGAGAAGGTGCGATTCTTTTTACCTTTCTCAACAGGATCTACACTTAGGTCACCAAGCCGAAAGCAATAATGATCCTGCTTTTGTTCATCTGGCATTTTTCATGCTCCATAAATAAACCGCCCTTTAGGCGGCTTCAGTTAATTTTTGACTCATGGTTTCTTTGGTGGTCGAGATAGAACGCAGCACATAGCTCGTACAAGATTATTCACTCTCGATGGGCTACCAATCACAACTACTTTTTTCTCGCAGCCACACGGCGAATAACCATTACCATTTCGACCATCCAAACCACGTCGACACGATTCACATTTTTTAGTCATTAATTCACCAATGCTTTAAGTGTATAAATCATCTTGCCATTCAGCGCTTCAATCGAAACCACTTCAAATGACAAACCCATTGGCATCAATACGCCATGACCAGCATTTAGTTTCTCAAGATCAATACCTAGACCTTTCGCATTCTCAATTTGCAACACCACATCGGAAGCATTCTCAGCCAACAGCAATGGCGAATTAAATTGAATTGTTTGCCCAACTTCATAAGCAACTACATGCTGCAAGGTCACACCACCTGTCACGATTGCAGTTGAATTACTCGCCACGGAGCTTAAGGCTTGCATGTCCTGTCTGAGCCACTGCTTTAAAACATCGTCCGCTTTCGAGCTCGCAGATGCATTTAGGTAGTTAGTAATTGCTGCATCATTACCCTGCACATAATCTAAGAAAGTCTTAATTGCGCTTGGTCGAATGGATGGATCTAAAGGAATAACTGTATTGGCCACCGTGTTGAATAGATCTCTCGATTTATCATCCATCGGGGCTAACAGACTGGTGAGCTTTTTAGATGCAGTCCATTCAGCTTTGATAGCTTCTTTCTGCTCAAGCAGATATTCCTTATCCAGCAATGACTTAGAAATCTTCTGATCCACCAATGTTTCAAGCTCTCCAAATTGCAGAGGGTGTGAACTCCAGTCCAACGCTTCGGCAACCTGAGGCAACTTATCATCTGGTGTGATGCCGTATTTAAGTGCCTGTTTCTCTGTGAGGGCGATGACAGTGCATCGGCAACGGAAAGCAAGCGGAGGATAATGCGTTAGCCAAAATGGGTGATCTATCGGCAATACAATTCGATTCAATGCCAAATGTGCAGGACGTACACGCGAGTCATTGATAGCCGAATACATTAGATACTGACGTTTGTCTTTATTCCGTTGCTGTTGCTGCCAACGTCCATGACCATATGCACTTTGGATGTTGGTGCGAAATACATTGTCCAGGTAATGCTTTGGTAAAACGATTTCAGATTCAGCTACGAGCTTTTGAAAATCATTAAATGTGCCACCTGATGCTAAGGTTTTGTTAAGTGACTTAATCACCGACTCAGCTTGTTCAAGACTCGATAAAAAGCTAACCGTGGTCGCCATCTGCCGTGTCTTAAGATCCATTGAGTAAAACTCATCAGGCAGAACCACTTTTTTACTATGCGCATACTGTAGTGCTTCAAGAAATGTGACTGGTTGCATAGGTTACTTTCCGCTTTGTGCTGTCACATACCCCAATACATCCCCGGCATACAAAGCCTGATCTAAATTCGCTTTAAATTGAGCCTTTGATGCCATGGGGATGAGTTGCATTAAATTGCTTGCTAGATCCTGTGGATCCGTCGACTCAGCCACCAATTGCTTAATCTGATCCTGATTCAATAGCTCAAGATCATCTTGAGCATCTGTCAGTTCATCCACCTCTTGCTGTTCAGGTGACTGCTTTTGCACTGATGCCTTAAAGCTGAATGCTTGATGAGGGAGTGCTGAGAATTGGCTACTTGGAACCACTTGCTCAACTGGCTTTAAATCACCGTCTTGCAAGTTGTACTCGCGAATGAAATATGACTCTGAAAGGTTTGCTCCCGCATTCTTTAAATGCGTATCTCGCTCAGCCTGTTCTTTATTCAATGGCTTTGTTTTTTCCCCAAGAAGCACCTTATGTGGCTTCCAGTCATTCAATACACATAGCGCATCCACAACAGCTTGAAGTGTTGGGGTAACTAATCGAATATCAGACTTAAGCTTATCGCCACGAACATTTTCGTGAACTTGGCCAAGGGCATAACTTCCTTTGCCGTCTGTTCCACTGGTGAGTGTTTGCCCGAGTACAACTTTTTGAATCTGCTGTGCCAAGGTCTTATTGAACGTCTCAAATGCACCATTAGCTGAACCAGATCCTTGAGTTGATAAGATTTGAACATCATCCTCAATATCAATTGAAAGCACACTTTGCGCATGAGCATTGAGTAATGCTTGGCTCATATCATCGGTTTCAGTGTCTTTGCATTTACCCAGCAAGATAGGTGTACCAAATCGCTCCAAGAACTTAGCCCAGAACTTAAATCCATTCTGTTTAAAGAAGAACAACCAATAGAGTGTCGCCAGTAATGCCTTGCCATAAGGTTGTTCAAATGTTGCCTTGCGACGAGTGAGGAAGAACTTTAAAAATTGATCGACTTCTCGATCTGCACCACCACCGTCTTGACGATAGATCAAACGTCCATCGTTTTTAGGCTCAAACCATTGCATTGGCTTTTCTCCAATCCACTGCAACCCTAGATATCCCTCTTGTTTTACTTCATATACAGCCTCTTGTACTGAATATCCAAAGAACAAAGCATTTAAAGCGCCTGCTGCAATCTCAAAGTACCATTCATCAAGCTCTGCTTTTAGATGTACTGCCTCTGGTGTATCGCTAGGCTCAATGCGAAACGGAGTTGCCAATAACGCATCAATACGTGTCTCTACAGCCTGAGCAATTTCATCATCATCCAGCAATACAACTAAGCGATGACGGGTAATACCTGCTTTACGTAATACCTCGTCATTATCAGGACGTCGTCCAAAGTGTGTGAAGAAGTTAGAAATCGCTTCTTGAGTGTATAAACCACCTTTAGACAAAGCCTTCTTTGACGCTTTGTCTTTTTTAGACTTTGCCATGTGTTTTCCTATTGATATGTACGACTTCCAGCACCAGCTGGTTTCTTACCGATTCGAGCTTCATTAAGCTCCGTGAAGCCATCACTACATCCATCCACTTGGTCATCATGCGTACCATTTGGAAAGTTTCGTAGTTCCTCAATGAGTGCTTTATTCCAATCACCTCGGAGCATCTTCACATTGCCGATGTTGACCTGTGCTGCAAATGGCTGTGCCCGGGTAATCTTGTCTCCTGATACTGTCTCAGCTTTAACATTGAAACCTGAAAGCATCGTGATGAAGTTTTTAGCTTGAGATTTACCCGCTTGACCAGGATCTTGGGGTAATCGAATCGAAACAGATTTGCCATCCATTTGAGCTGTTTGCTTAATCGTATTTTCTACCCCATCAGGTCCCCAGCGCCCGCGAACCATATCGACGATGTAAATCATGTTTTCCTTGGTCTTCAGCATTCTTGGACCCGCAGTCCAGTCACCTTCGTTTTCAGAGGCAGCTAAGTCCCAAGCACGAACTTCTTTGATAAATTCCGCAGGTAGTGCATCCACAATTTCAATTCTGTCAGGCTTAAAAAAACCACCCGCAGGTGGTGATGGTAATTGTCGATACTGACCAGAGAAGACATACGGCGCTGCATCTTCCATGACTCTTAATCGTTCAATACTATGTTTTTCTGGCCAGAGTGCTGAGCCATCAGGCTGAATTGCAGGTAAGCATAAGTGTTCCCACTCTTCCCCATTACCTCCATCTAAGAGCCAACCTGCAAGGTCTTGCTCATGCAAGCGCTGCATAATGACAATAATGGGCGTATCAGGTGAGTTTGTTCGAGATTCCAAAGTGTTTTGAAACCATTCAATCACATTGCCACGAATCGTGTCTGAGCTTGCTTCGCTGGCTTTGTGTGGGTCATCAATGATGATAGCCCCACCAAATTCCTTTCGGATCTTACCAGCACCAAAACCCGTGATCGTACCGCCTGTACCCTGTGCGTAGCAGACACCGCCCGCTTGAGTGCGCCAATCATCTTTAGCTTTACTGTCATCCCTTAGCTTAAACTCAGGAAATACACGCTTAAAGGCAGTTTCTTGAACTAGGTTTCGCGTCTGGAATGCGTTATTAGCCGCTAAGGTTGCTGAGTAGCTGATATGAATAAACTCACAATCAGGCACCTTGCCAAAGCACCAAGCCATGAAGTTGATTACAGCTAGCTCTGTCTTAGAATATCGCGGCGGAACGTTAATAATTAAACGCTTAGTCTCTCCACGGAAAACTCGCATCAAAGCATCACAGACAACTCTATGGTGCCAGTTGTGCATCCACTTGTACTTACGACGTTCTTTGAACATGTATCTAGAAAAGAAATACAAATCCTCTTGAGCCTCAATACGAATCGCAAGTTCGCGTGCTGGGTCAGTAATCATCTAAAACCTGCTCCCTCGCTTCAAGGTATCTCTCAGTCGAAATATTAGAATTTACAGTCTCGATTGGCTTGCCATCTTTGCCCGTGATCTCTTGCTTTGTTACACGGCCATCTGTCTCTTGGAAGGCTTGTTTCAGTAAATTCTGTTTAAGCCTTTTGTTTTTCCCTGAATCATCATACATACCTTGAAGCTCTTTAAGGCGAAATGCCTTGTTAGCTATCGCAATGTCTTCGATATTTGCTCGGAAGTCTTTGCGTGTGCGAGTGAACAAGTCTTTTAATTTCTTGCTTAGATTACGTCCTGAGAACTTTGTTGGGTCGTATCCCTCACACTGCCTTCGATCAATTTCGATGCCAAATCTTTGTTGGACAGCATCAGCTACTTGTTGAGGGGTATCAAAGCATGCAAGAGACTGTACTATAAAGATTTTTACAGGCTCTTTAAGTGCCGCCATAATCACCTCTTTGTCATGCTACGTCCAACAAGATAGCCAAAAAAAATCCCCAATCAGGGGGTCATTTTGAAATGTTTGAGTGCGTCCTCAACATTTTCTCTGAATTCATCAGGACACGGGTGAACCCTTTTATTGGGATCATACCGATTAGGTGATTGTCTTTTCGTTAATCCGTAATCACTCTTAACATGTGCAATCCAGCAAGATTTAAATGCTCGGTTGTGCTTATTTTTTAAAAATTCTTGAATCTGTTTGTAGGTAGCCATAGCTTTCTCCTTTTCTTAAATCTATAAGAGTAGAAAATAATTAGAAAGCTAAAATATGATCCTTTTTGCTTATTAATTAATCACACAGTTCCCACAACACGCAGACACATTAAAATCAGATACAAACGGCGCATTCTTGGTGATTTCGACTAAGCGCTTAACGCTGTCGCTTGCACCCCAACGTTTGACCACACCGTAGAACTCTTCAACGTCATGGCCTACCAAGTAATGCTTTGGTAAGCCAGTATTGTCGCTATAAATAATCTCGTCGTCTTGATCACGTTCTACACCAATGTGATAAAGCTCATGCTCGATCAATGCACAGAAATCATGATCTGAAGCTTGCTCACAGAATGATGCATCGATGGTAATGAGATAAACAGGTACACAACCAAACCAATCCCGCATCTGCTGTTCTTGCCGGGCTTTCTTCCATCCACCTTGGTTAAACATCACTTTTTCACATTGGCCCAATACCATGCGCTTTTTAGCCATACATGCAGATGATGCCCAAGCAAATGCTAAAAAGGTTTCATCATCGTGTAGTAGCTCAGAGATATGGTCATGATCTGGATTGTGGAGCTGGCCACCAAGGGTTAGGTAGTTTTTAATCACCCATTCTTTTAATTCCACGGCGGGCGCAAGGCGAATTGCTTCTTCTTCCTCAGCTTGATCTATTAGATCCGTCGGTGGGAATGGTCTGATCCGTTCCATCTTTTAATCTCTTTAATTCATTTAGAATCCAGTTAATCGCATAACCCGACTCAATCGCATGTGGCTCAAAACGCTCAATCTTGTAACCCATATCTTCAGCCAGATCATACTTATTAAATTCGTTTGCCACTTTACAACCACCACGCCCGACGGCCCAAGGACTACCCGCTATTTCAATCAGAAGTCTCAACTTCACAATATAAAAATCGAATCGCCAATTTTTAGTGGATTCAAATTGAAACTTACGCTCATAGCCAATCAGGTGTTCTTCTAATTCTTGGAATAGCGCTTCTTCAGCCTCTAGGTATTTTTCTTTTGCTTTTGGTAAAGGTTTAGAGCGTGGCTTGGTTTTAGGTGGGCGCTTTTTGGTTTTCCAGAAGTAATCGTCTGCGTTCATAAATTGCGCCCATTAAAAAACCACCCGAAGGTGGTTTGCTTAAAACAACATCGACATTTGCCCAAACTCATAAATGGTTAATGTAAGGACTAAAGCCGAAACCGAGATTACAAGCACATCTTGTGAAGTCATACTTATCTCCCTTTATTGTTCTTTTTTTATACTCTCACAACTAGAAATATTTTCAACACTAAAAGAATACATTTCTCACAATTTACAGTGATAGATATGTAAGAAATTATACAAAAATGAAGTATTAGTTAATTAATTGTATAGGGTCATTCTTATATTCTTAACCCGATCTTTCAACTTAATCATGATGCTATCAATCACCAGCAACTCATTACGAGTTAAGCCAGAACATCTGAAGATTCAAATTTCCTCTTATGCCCCAAGATATCTGATTTGCACCAATATTCATCTAACTGAGTGTTAATTAAATCTTCTTCCATAGATTCGAGAACATAAAAAAGCCTTAACTCTTCATTTCTTTCTAGAATCTTAAGTCTATATTTTTCTATTTCAGCCACTCCAGGCTTGGCAATAACTTTCTGAAACCCAGCGCTAAATATTATTGGTGCAACTGGTTTTTCGTATTCACATTGCCACTCTATTTCGTCAGCAACTCCCCCTACAGCTAAAATTTCCCTAACCTTACCTGCAGCTACCCCACCAATGACCGCGATTTTCATAAAAATCTCGATATATAATGTAAAGGTAGATTGATAACACATTAAAATATTTAAACAAGCACAATATTTTAACAAATATTTTCTAAGCTTCAGTTTATATCTAATGACCTACATCCCATATAATGAAGCTATAGGTTATGTATATTTTAGTAATAAGAAAAAACCCGCCAATAATGCATATTGAGCGGGGTTTTATGTGCCGTAATCCGTTCGGCTAAAAGGAAATGTAAATTGCTCAATAAAAAACCCGCTTACCTCTCCCAAAGTAAGCGGGTTAAATTTGCGCTTTATTACTAATTCTTTAATTCATCTTTATTTTTCACAGAATATAATCCCATTGTTTCACTATGATGAATAAATCACTCAATTTCTTAAATATCACTTAATTTCTTTCAAGCAATCACGACACACCTTGATTTCTTCGTCATCAATCGTGTAATCGATCTCAGTCGCACCATGCAGGCCGAATAAGCACATCAGTAATCTAAGCATGATTTTACTCCTGGCTAATCAAGCATTTTAACTTGGTGTGATTACACTAATATTTCTCAGGGCAATAAAAAAAGGATGTGGTAATCTGCCACACCCTTGCCTATAGTTCGATATTAATCAGCTCGGCAACTGATCTACCGCTACTCACAATCACATCAACCTTACATGCACGGTCAACTTCACTTGCTTTCATTCTCTTTAAGGTCGGGTTGCCAAGCCCTAGCTGGTATTGCCTAAACCATCTAGGCGTTTACTCAAGGCATGTTCTGCAAGCTGGCACACTCGCAGGATATGATTGCCATATTTAAGGCAACAAAAAAGCCCGACCACTTGATCGAGCTTTGATGTAAGTAAATATCTGGGTGGCGGCATTAAAATTTAAACCACTACGAATAAAGTTAAGCCGCCATTGGGTGCCTTGATATTGCTTTCACGGAACATTTCTCAAGGCAACAAAAAGCCCATCATGTGATGAGCTTTTAAAGTATTGGTCTCGGGTAAACCGTAATACGACCAGTATAGTGAAACTATATCTTAGATTCCGAAATAATGGAATCACTATGCCTTTAATTCTTTGTAAGTATTTTTCTTGTACTTTTCAACCGCCTTTGATGCCTCATCAATTGCCGACTCCATAGCCAATGACATTAAGCCCTCATATGATTTCCATGTTTTGCGGTAATTCTCGGCTAGCATCTGAATTGAACTTATACCCGCATAATACAATCGACCTTGCGGGGTAAAATTGGCCTCAAGCTGGGGATCTAAAGAGAAATCAATTACCATACGCGCAATCAAGTAAGCCAAGTGATTCATGGTAATTTGTTCAGGCTCTCGCTTCTTATCTGCCACGGCGTTTTGAAGCATGATATTTACCAGGTGCATACGTACGTATTCATAATCGCTTTCACACTTACCATCAAAGACAATTAATGAAGTAACTGACTTCGCCAGCTGGGTATCCATTGTAGCAATGGCACCTAAACGATCTTCGTAATTCAAAGGTTTCTCCCCAGTGCCATGTGCTTGTGGCTCAAAGTTTGGTGACTTTGCAGTAATGCCATGAGTCAACCATTCAAATTGTTCAAATTTATCTGCCATAACTGCATTCATCCCAAATCCCCTACCATCTTCTCTATTTGCTCAATCGCTTTGCCGCTTTTCACTTGCTCGGTGCTAAACCGTATTACCTGGTAACCCATCATTGTTGCTGCGTTGTATTTCTCTAAATCTCCTAAATAACCCTTTCCCCTTGTATGCCTGCCATTACTCCAGATCCCACCTTCCACTTCGACCAAGATCTTTTTGCCCTTCAAATGAAAATCAGCTCGCCATTTACGTGTAGGGTGAAACTTAAACTCCTGCTCAAACTCAATCTTTAAAGCTCTCAGTGCTGTGGCCAATATCACCTCACCCTCACTCTGTACTTTTTCACTTTTTACCTTTGGGCGCTTAGATCCTCTTTTAGGTTTATTCGTACCGATCATCTTTTTGTATTCAGCAATGGAGTAGCTGCTAGTCATCAGTCACCCGAAATCAACTTGATCACTAAAATCACTACAACCAATGCAGAGCAAAATCCCAGTCCAAAACTAAAGCCTCGATTCATCCACTCCCAAACAGCGCCATTATTAAAACCGCCGTTTACCCACTTCCAGAAAAACTTGATTGCGAAAAACACAAATGCACTAAGCAGCAGACAAAGTAGAAAGTCTTTATTACTCATCCCTCAACCACCTCCACATCAGTACATAAACACATGAACGGCGTTCCATCATCTAAACGCCCAAATACCCGACCATCTTCAACTCGATCTAATACACCGTATCCAGTGAAGCGCTTGCCTGAATAAATCGTTGCGGATTCACCAATAAAATCTACTTTTACGCGGTCGCCTGCTTTCATTCTTCACCCACCCTATCGATTACTGTTTTAATGGCTTTCAATGTCATATCTTGATCAGTGGAATCACGTAAAAGATCAGCAATCAATGAAACTTTTCTCTTATATTTTTTAGCAACTTTTTCCGCAGCTTTCTGCTTGCGATCAACTCGAGTGTCATGCTCAATCAACTCATTATGTTCTTGCTTGAGCTGGATATAACACTGCTCCATGTTGTTGAGTTGGGCTTTAAGTGAATGGATCTCAGCAACCTTCTCTTTCACTATATTGAAAAGCTCAATAACCGTTTTTTCTGCTAAATCTCTGAATTCGTTCATCCCATCACCCCAATCCATTTAATTTCAGAGCTTCATTTACATGAAGGTCAGTAACTATTGTTGTTGGTGCAATATGATTTCTAATGTCGGATACATCGTCCGTGCGGTCATGGTCAGCGATGGCTTTGCGATAAGTATCAAGGCTTACAAGATTTGGAAAACCCGTACTTCTATACACCTCCCATTTTTCATTGATAAAAATTGGAGTGGTTGTTCTTTCCTCATAACCAATAAATGAATCAGAAAAGCCATAACTTTTCGTATCTTTCGCATAGCAATTCCGATGAGGCCACCAGTACAAAGCACCCTCTGGAATACCCGCCACAATTTCACGCATTCTTTCGATTGTTAAATTCATGATTTCACCCCAAATATGTTCTTAGCCTTATCGGTTGGTAAGTATCCAATTGGATATTCGCCATCACCCTCTAGGTATCCTTGATCCTCTAATTGGTGTAGATACCGCTGCGCTGAGCGAATATGAACCCCAGCTAAACTTGCAATTTCCTTAGACCAAATACGTCGATTGTTTTTCACAGCAAAACTTATGATCTGTACGTAGCAATCAAATGCTGTGGCGAATTTTTTTGAATTAAATTTTTGTTGTGAGCTGCTCATGCGACTACCTCACTACCAACCCTTTGAGAAAGAGTTTTTAATTCTTTCAATTGGCTTTCTAATGATCTGATTGCATTAGCCACTGCACTTTGTGTCTGGCTAATCTGACCATCTTTGGAGAGGCTTTGTTTTAGTCTTTTTAGTTCACTTCTTACCTCCCATGAGGTTGAACTTGTAGGGAGGTTTAAAAACTCACACAAATCGTTGAACATTGTTTCAACTTCAAGCTTCTCGACTGAAATCAACTCTCGTTGACGAGCTGCATGCTTTACAACATCCAAATCACCTATAGCTTTACGAAGCTCTTCTGTTCGATAATCTAAGGCTTGTTGAGCTTGATCTTTTCGCGCCAAAGCCATAGCGAGATCTTCCCCATATTTTTTTGCAATTTTTTGTCGGATCTTGTACTCATTAATCGAGTTTATGCGCGTGTGTCCTTTCGATCTGTCCACACCATCAATTACAAGCTTTATCCAGAAGTCTTTCGGTAAGTCATTCGCTATAGGTTGTAAAGTTGGACCCTTCACCATGCGCCATCCATTTTCGCTACGCACAATCAACCCACAACCTTTTGGCACATCGTCTTTGCTAATCAATCCCTTTGGCACAGCAAAAATGACACCCGATGCAAAACGCAAATAACTTTGCCACTTACCCTTTGTGATGTCTGATCTAAAGTCAGAAACCGAAACTTTGCACTCATAAGCCAATGGCTTGAAATTTGTATAAGACTTAGGGATAGAGTACACATCTGGTCTAGGCGATCCTGATGGTCCAAGCTGCATATCTGTCCAAATAATTCGATCTGAATTTTGACCTAGATGTTTTGCTAGATCCTCTGCAAGCTGATCGTGACCCCATTTGATTGCTTCTTTCACACCCCACCCCCTGCGCTTTCCCACTTCACATCACCAAGACTTGGGCGAAAAACTACAACAGCACATCCAAATGGCGCATTATGTTTACAGCCACCAAATTTCAATCTGCCTTTGATGTAATGAATTTCACGGTGAATACAATGTTCTTGCCACCAGCCCACATCCGTTCTAGCAGGAAGTAGTGCAACTACTGTATGTCCTGCATTAGCTGTACTCACAGCTTTCTCAATCCACATTGAGATTTCACGTCCATAAGGAGGGTTCATCCAACATGTGCCATTCCAATCTTGCGCCAACCCATCAATTTCAGGTGTGAAGTAGCGGTGACATTTCGCATTCTCAGGAAGCGCACATACATCCAAATCAAACTTAAAAACTGTATTTAATTTATTAAATAAATCTTGAGGTGTAGCCCAAACATCGGTACGACCTTCAGCATTTCCAAACAACCCCAATTTCGCCATTGAGTTCACACCCCACCCCCTACGCCTTGCATGCGTTGATCAGCCCAATTGCACTCAATCAATGTCAGGCCATCGTGTTGAAAACGAGACCAGAGACGATCACCTAAATCCTTCTGTAATTCAGCAAGCGTCATGTTTGAAATGAGCATTGTTGATTTACCCTCGTCATAACGTGAGTACAAAACTTTGTGCACCAGCTGGAGACGGTTTTCATGGCGGTCATGCAATCCATATTCATCAAGAATCAATAGATCGTATTCAGTGAAGCGATAAACAGCGTTTACCTCACTGTCATCAGCCTTGGTCCATGCATTCGCTATTTCATTAGCCATGTCTTCAGAAGTCACATAGCGGGCATATTTTTGGGTCTCAAGAATGTTTCGAGCCACGGCGCAAGCTAAGTGTGTTTTCCCTGTACCAGTGCGACCAATCATGATTAGGTTGCGCTTGATCCCCTTGATAAAATCTTTCACAAACGTGACGCATTGAGTTTTTGCATTTTGCTGACCACTGTTAGCCACCAAGTATTCTTTGAACCCGTTGTTTGCATGGCGGGTTGGAAGTTTTGCGCCTTGGAAATGTTTTTCACGAACCATCGCATTCACGGCGTTGTGGTGTTCCGCTTGAGCTTTGTTAAGCGCTTCCGTTGAGCATTGCTTGCAGAACGATTTACCACGGTAAGAAACCATTTGTTCCTGGTGCAACTGGCAGAACTCTGTCGATTGCTGAATATCAAAATTAAGCGGTGCGATTGCGTTCATAGGAGCCCCCTCGTATCCACATCACCTGTTGCTGGCTCATAGTTCTGAACCTCACCCCAAGGATCGTTCACATTGCGGTTGTTTGGTTTTTCAGAAGATTTCTTACGTGTTTGTTTTTTTGCCTCACGCTCAGCCTTGGTCACTTGTTTCTCAAATTCCTGCACCAACCAAGCTGCGAACTTTCTCGTTTTTTGGTTTTCAGTGAGATGGATTTTGTTTTCCCAGTGCGCATTAAAACTACCCAAGTGAAACTGGAAATCAGGCATGGTTAAAATTTCGTTTACCCGATGACTGAATTTGGTTTGAAGTAAAATTGTGCTTAGGAAATTTTGATCAGGTTTCCATGAATCATCCTGAGCTGAATTTTTAGGCGATTCCTGTTGTGTGTTTATATCTGTAGTAATCTCTGTAGTAGTCTCTGTATTTGTCCCCTTTTTGAAATGGGGAGGGTCTACCTTTTCAAATGGGGAGCCTCCCCCTTTTGAAAGTGGGAGGGTGGTCATTTCAAAAAGCACAGGGGTAATCAGCTCAATAAACAAAACATTGTTATATTTCTGATTGTTAGCCTCGATTGTGCGAAAATGACGTTTGAGCACTCCACACTTCTCAAGACGATCAAAAGCCTCTTTGACTTGCTGCTTTGAGAAGCCATATTGATCAGAAAAACTTTGGTAAGAACGCTGCAAAAGATCAGACTTAAACTTCTTTTTTACGCGCACAACTTGGCCAGAATATTCATCTCGCACCACTGTTGGTCGATGCCAATAAACGATTTCTGAAAGCACAACGATCGCGTTTAAATCAGGTTTTCCACTCTCTAAAACAAACGTGCTAAACCAACTGGTCGGCAAGATATTGCCTTCAAGGTGAACGCTACCAACCTGATCCACGACATCATGGCCAGTGCTGAATAAACTCATGCAGTGTCCCCCTCTGGCATTTCATAAATAAAACTGCCGTGCATTAAAATCTTATTAGCTCTGCGCAAGCTCGCTACAATTTCACCAGCTTGATACACCGAAATTCGGTGCTCATTCACCAGAGTTTCAATGAGCTCATCTCGAAGAACCGCTGCATTCTTTTCGTCACGATTGATCTTGCGTAGGTTTGCTTTACGCACATCTAGCAATCGACCCAACGAGCGCAATGCTGGCTCGTACCATGATTGTGTCCACTGAACTTGTTTATGCTCAGGCTTCTTTTGAATAGCCTTGTTGGTAATCATGGAACCTCCGCTAAGGCTTGTTCAGCTTTAGTAAGACGGCGTTTTAGTTTTAGTTCTAAGGTTGATGCGTGACGGATTTCCGTTGGATCTACAACGATAACGATCACACCATTCGCTGTAATACCAACTCCATCCAGCGAAGTTATGTATTCAACGGAAAGCAAATCATCCGTATCAAAAGTACGATTCACTAGAGTCACTGGAGCGATTAGCACCACCGTATCCCCTTGTAAGAAATCGTTATTTGAATTGTCTTGGATTGCTTGTTGTGGTAAATTTGTTCTCATATTCATTGGTTTCCAAATTAATGAATCACGACCACTTTCAGTTGCTGCTGAAAGTGGTTTTTTAATATCCGAGTTCTGATAATCGTTGCGATAAATCACTGTGTTGATAATCATTAATGTCAGAAGCTCGAGCCATTGATAGGCGTGCTAGAAAGAAAATGGATTCAACAAATTGACGGTCATAACACTCATAGTTTTCTGGGATTACTTTCAATCCAAGAACATCCAATAGAGCGCAAGCATTTTCAATCTCACTCAACCCATTGCTTTTCTTGTCATTTTTCATTCTTGATAATGTGCTTGCATCAATCCCTAGATTTTCAGCAATCTCACCGTTATTTTTTGATGCAAGGCCTTGCATTACTAAGGCTCTGGTATTTCTAGCTCTTGCAGATAGTTCAGACGATACTTTGCTCATAAGTGGTCCTTAATGGGTAGTTGGTGGTTTTTTACGACTCATGGGTGTTTGGGTCTCGACATTTAAAAAACGCTGATAACCATCTGGCACCCCATTGCTACGCCATAAAGAAACTGTTCCTTTTGTGCAGCCCAGCAACCCTGCCAACTCAGTATCAGATTTGCATCCATATCGGGTTCGTAGGTCATCAACTGTGAATTGATAAACACCCATAATATTAAACCTTATCTCATTAATGTTTAATGTATTAAACAATAAAGTTTAAGACTCTGTCAAACGAAATGTTTAATATTCTAAACATCAACAACAGGGACAAAAGTCATGATCGAATCTGTAGCGGATCGAATAGATAAGCGCATGAAAGAGCTTAAAATTAAGCAGGTAGATCTAATAAATAAGAAAGTAGCAAGTAAGGGAACCATTTCCCTGTGGTTGTCAGGCGGATCAATCCCTAGTGGTGATCGTCTTGTAAAGTTATCCAATGAATTAAAAGTTGATGCAGCTTGGATCCTGACAGGTCAGGGCGACATTAATAGTCGCTTTGATAATAATGTTGAATTAAACCAAGTTGTAACAGTGACTTACGCACCTGTAATATCGTGGGTACAAGCTGGGAGCTTTACCGACATGGATTCAATAAATAACTTAGCAGAATGTGAAAAATTACCTCTAGTACCTGGCGCAGGAAAGAAAAGCTTTTATCTGGAGGTGCGTGGTTTGAGTAATGCGCCTTACTTTGAGGAAGGTGAGAAAATTTGTATTGATCCCGATTATCAACTGGAAGACATACAAACTGGGGAAATGGTGGTTGTTAAATGTAATAACACCGCAACTTTTAAAGCACTCATATCAGAGCCAGATGGTTATTATTTAAAACCCCTTAATCCTAGCTGGGCAGAACAAGTAATACCCTTAAATGAAGACTGTATTTTGGTTGGAAAGTATGTTGGCTCGTTCAAGCCAGCAAGAAAATTTAGTCTGTCTTAATTTCATATTTATTCTGACCCGCTTTGGCGGGTTTTTTTATTGCCAGTTTTATACATCAAACAATAAAAAGAACATTTTGTTTAATTAGTCAAACTTTATTGTTGACATGAAAGTTTAATTGTTTAAACTAAATCTCGTAAACAACAAAAAGCCCTGACACTTTCGACGGGATCAGGGCTTTTGCAAACTTTGCGAGATCAATTATGAACAAAACCTTAACCCCTTTCAATAGCATCAAGATATCACTTGGTGTAGCTGCTGTAACAATAAGCGTGCTTAGCTGTGGGTTTAAAACTGCACCACAGGCTGCACAACCTGTAGTTGCTAACGTAGCTCCATCTGAATATCAACTCCTTGCATTACGTATGACTGGTGAAAACCACGGCGAAGCGATTATTCGTTTAGATGGTTTCCGAGTGACTGCACGTTTTGAAGTTGAAGCATATCCTGACAGCTACGGCGTACCAGGTAGTGAATTCACCGCTGTAGACGTAACCAGCCTTGATGAAGTGACCGTTTCAGATGCCTTAGGCAATCCATACAACGACTTCACAAACCACATCGACCATCAGAACTTCAATGCCCTCATCAAAGGTTATATCGAAAAACATCGTTTAGTGGAGGCAGGCTAATGACTACTTCTACTCAAAAGTTTTCTGAGTTCATAAGCCAAGATGACGAAGGCAACATTCGTATGCGTTTGGGCCATTCAACCTACTTTGAAAAAGGTCGCCATATCTATGTGGTCAATAAGAATGGTACCGAGCAGTTAATCACGCTTGAGGTTCATGCAGCTAAACCTTGGATCCGCGAAAACTTTGAACGTGAACGCACTTTCCAGCGTGATAGAACCATGGCTATTCGTCTTCAGAAGTCACTTACACGTTCTTATCCAAAATCTTATAAACGAGCTAAAGGCTCACTGTTCTGGGCATAAGGAGTATTCATCATGGCTATACCTATTATTCCAGCAGACCAAGCATTAAACGTAAGCGCGATTATTACTTACATCTATGCAGATCCGGGGCTTGGTAAAACATCTCTAGGTTTTACCGCAGATAAAGCAATTTCGTTTGACTTTGACCGCGGTGCACACCGTACTGGTGAACTTCGTCGCGGAGCTGTTGTTCCAGTTCAGCAGTGGTCAGATATTGAAAACATTACTGAACAAGACTTAGCACCTTTCAATACGGTTGTTATTGATACCGTGGGCGCAATGCTTGAATCCATCAAGACACACTTGCTTAAAACAGCGAATAACCGTCAGCAAGATGGTGCACTCAAGTTAAAAGCCCAAGGCTTAGCAAACATGAAGTTTAAGCAGTACATCAATACGCTTTTGAGTTTTGGTAAAGATGTTGTCTTTATTGCCCATGCCTCAGAAGACCAAAGCGGTGATCAGATCATCTACCGTCCTGAGCTTGGTGGTAAGAACCGTAATGAACTTTACCGTATTGCAGACATCATGGGTTATTTGACCACTGTAACTACTGGTGAAGGTAAAAATGCGAGAGTTATTAACTTTAAGCCATCCCCAACACACCATGCGAAAAACTCAGGAGCTCTAGGAGGTGAAACTGGTGAAGTTTGGGTACCTGATCTCAAATCACACCCTACTTTTCTTGCAGACTTAATTGCAGATGCGAAGGCTCATATCAACACGCTTACCCCTGCTCAAATCGCATTAAATAAAGCACTTGAGGATTTAGATAACTGGAAACAAAGTTGCGAAGAAGCTGTTTATGTAAGTGACTTAAATCACCTGACCGAAACCCTAAAGTTGGACAAAGAACACACTTATTACCAAAACATGCGTCAAGCGATGCTTGCTCGAGCGAAAGTACTTGGCTGCACATTCGATATACCGCGCGATACATGGATAGAACCTCCTGAATTTAATGGGATATCAGAAGCTCAACGGGATGAATTGCAGGAATTTATAGACCAGTGTGGATTGGATGTAAAAACAGCTTGTGAGCACTTGGGTATAGATTCTCTTATGGAAATTGATTCAACCCAAATCCAAAAAGTAATGAAAGAACTTGAACTGTTGGCAAAATCAGGAATCAGTCAATGAGCGCATTAATCCTAGACACAGAAACTCATGACTTAAATGGCTACCCAATTGAGATTGCTTACGCACCTTGCTCTTTTGAGCAAGGGGTGTTGGTAATCAACCAAGGGGAAGTATTTGATGAGTACTTTTCATGCCCTGAGCCTATCGCTCTAGGTGCTTTAGCAACGCACCACATTCTTGAAACTGATATTGCTGAAAAGCCAAGCTTTGACACATTCAAGATGCCTCAAGGTGTTCAATACCTGATTGGCCACAATATTGATTATGACATTAAAGCTATTCAGAAATGCCAGCCTGACTTCACGGTCAAAGGAATTTGCACATTGGCTTTATGTCGCATGGTATGGCCCGACCTGCCCCACACATTAGGCGCTATGTACTACCACGTTATGGATGATTTGGAGCTGGCACGAAAACACCTTCGACACGCCCACAACGCTAAAGCAGACATCTATTTCACAGGTGTAATTCTAAAAACATTAGTAGAGCAGCTAGGCATTAAAGACATGAATTCACTTTTCATCATGTCGGAAAGTGCCCGTATACCGAAGTACATAACTTTTGGGAAACATAAAGGTACGGCGATTAAAGATCTTGATCAAAGTTATGTGACTTGGTTGCTGCGTCAAGATGATTTAGACCCCTACCTGCGTAAAGCACTGGTGGATCTATGAAAAAAGCAACTCTAGTTCATCCACTCATGAGCGAAGCCTTTCTAATTTGGTTGGCTAAGCTTGGATATAAGGGTGTGGCTCGCGCTGGTGTTATCTCCTTTTACCACGAGGTCAACAATCGAAACTTTCCACGTGGCGTTATGATTTTGGAGAACGGTCGATTAAACAGGCCAGCTGCCAAATTATTTGAAGAATTTAAAAAACATGATCCATTTAATGAGGTGGTGTGATGGAAGTGCATGAGAAACGAATTCTACTTGAAGCTATTGACACTCTAATTCGTCGACCTGCTCAAGCTGACGAAACAACTCTTGGCAATGCAATTGGTTATTTCACAAAGCTTGTGGAGGATTTAACTCAAGGTCAAATAACCTTGCTTCCAGTGCAAAAACAGCAATTTAAAAGCGCTACTAAAGAAGTAGCTTAATAAAGATTTCGAGCAATAATTTGCGCAATTTCAACCATAAATCAGGATTTTGCGCAGATGTTTGCTCAGGAGGATAATAATGAGTAATCCAGAAACAATCGAAATTCATGGCTTAAGCACTATTCATAAGCTTTGTAAATTTGGTGCAGACCACAACATGGAAGGACGCTCTTTCACTGAAATCGTTGAACATATGTTTTCTGAGTTGGCTGAAGCGAAATCTACGAAAGGCACAATCCTTTCCTGTAAGCAACTCAAAGAGGCTCTTGAGTTTGGAGCGCCTGATTTGTTTTCAGAAACTAAAGGTCAAGATGGAGATCTTGAATTCCAATTAGAAACTGAAATGTCCATTGAGTTTATAAAAGATGGACACAGTGGATCTGGCTATTACTGCTGGTACTACGACCTACCAGAGGAGGGTTCAATCATTCTTGGTGATGAAGCACAGGAGCAAAGTCATGAGTAAACTTGAAACTGGCTTGATAGAAATTCAAATAAATGAATTTATCTATGATGGTGAAAATATTGTAGTTGGCGATGAAAACTGGAAGGAATGGGTTTTATCAAGTGACCCATTTGAGGGTGACATTGGTGATGGTAATAACTTAACAGATAAAATCGTTAAGACACGACAAACAAAACAATTGTGTTCTGATTGCTTATCTATTTGTGAGCCAAATAAATATTCGAGAGTTATTTCAAGTGCTGTAGATGGTCAATTGCTAACAAATCGCTATTGCCAAGAATGTTGTACTGCTATGGCATTTGATGAGCTTCATCAAGATTACAAACAATATGATGATGAGAGTGAAGACTATCCAGAAGAAGAAATAATGCTAAGTGATGTGCGCCAAGAGGTGCGAACTCGAAATGAAAAGATTCTAATTGGGGTTTTAGGTAAACGATACTTTGACAAGCCGAATGATCAACTTTTTAAGGTAATGATCGAAGCACAGGAGCCAAGCCATGATTAAACAATTAAAGCGCGCCGATCTACCTGAAGACCTTTGTTGGTGGTTTCATCCTGATTTTAATTCCATTGATCCAATGGCAACCTGTGACGAAGAACGCGGCTACACGCCTGAAGAATGGGAGCAGCTTCAAGCAAACGGCAATATTGATATTTTAATCGACACGTCTGTTGATCTTGGGGAAATTGATCCTAATGCAGATGGTGAATGGAAAGGCTTCGCACCTACTCCACCATCAGCAGAACATTTTTTAATGGCAGCTTTTGATACTGAGCATTCGGACTATGCTGTTTTATGGTGGGCTAAGGAGCGTTTACCGCATTCTGTCCAGCAAAGTTTGGGAGAGGTGCCATGAAAGAGCGTCCTATTCTATTTAGTGCTCCAATGGTCACTGCAATTTTGGAAGGTTATAAGACTCAGACTCGTCGAGTTATGCGTAGACAGCCAGATGCAGTTGAGTATTTTCGAAGTGGAGTAATAACCACGGATACAGATGCACAAAATGCAATTCTTCGGTGCTACAACAATCCAAAAGGATTTAAAAAGTGCGCTAGCGGTTGGTTAGCTAGTGCAACTTACAAAACCCCGTTTAGTGAATTTAATGTAGGTGACTGCCTTTGGGTGCGTGAAACTTTCCGCTTATATGATTCAGATGAATGTCCTCATGCTGATTTTCCATGTGGATGCCCAAGAAATGGCACGCCTTTATTTAAAGCTTCTCATGATTGTCGTGATGGTGAAAAGTGGACTCCATCAATTCACATGCCACGTTGGGCATCTCGTATCTTGCTTGAAATCACTGGTATTCGTGTTGAGCGATTACAAAGCATTTCTGATGAAGATGCAAAAGCTGAAGGTTTTGATTATTCAACCCATCCTTCAGCAATTGAAATGGGCTATGCCATTGGTGCTAAAACCAACTTTCGTCATACATGGGAACAAATTTACGGTGAAAATGCCTGGAATAAAAACCCATGGGTGTGGGTTGTCGAATTTAAGAAATTAAATGAGGTGGTAGCATGACAGCAAAAATACTTGATCCATGTTGTGGCTCACGCATGATGCATTTCGATCGTACAAATCCAAATGTCGTATTCGGAGATATTCGAACTGAAAAGCACATTTTATGTGATGGTCGCTCTCTTGAGGTGTCACCTGATATAGAAATGGATTTTCGTGCAATGCCATTTGAAGATGAAACCTTCCATGCTGTAGTTTTCGACCCACCTCACTTGGTTCATGCTGGCGATAAAAGTTGGCTTGCTTTGAAATATGGAAAGCTTGGCCAAGATTGGCGAAGTGATCTAGCCTTAGGTTTTGCTGAATGCTTTCGGGTACTCAAACCAAACGGCATGTTAATTTTTAAGTGGAATGAAACTCAAATTAAGGTCCGCGAAGTTCTTGCATTGACCGACCAAAAACCTTGGTTCGGTCATCCAAGTGGCAAACGTGCGAATACACACTGGATTGGTTTTATGAAAATGGAGCTAGCTTATGACTAACCTCCAACACATCGCCCAGGAACTTGCTGAAGAATTTGCACCACTCGTCATAGGCCAGTCAGGCACAACCAAAACATTCACGGCGGAGCAAGCCTCTGCCCTTTATCACATCCTTGTGGATTTTGGATTTAAAGACGAGCACACAGGCTTAGACACAAAATTGCCGTTTGAGTTAATTGATATAAAGAAGGAGGTGACTTGATGGCGCGTTTAACAAAATTGGATAAGTTGTCAGCTGATGAAAAAAAAGCTTTAGTTGAAGACTTTCGAAATTCACCTGACGATGGCTTATTTACTCCTGAAGCCGTGGCATTGTCTTGTGGTTTTTCCATCCCGTGGTTGCAAAAAAAACGCTGTGAAGGTGGTGGTATTCCTTTCTCAAAACCTACTTCAAAAACCGTTTTGTATAAGAAAAAGGATGTTATGGATTATGTAGATAATCATCGCATGCTTCATACAGCTTAAGAAAAGCCCACTTATGTGGGCTTTATTTCTTCTTGCATTTTTGTAATTAAAACTGCTTTATGCTCTTTCAATACTGTATCTTCAATTTCATTCATTGCTTCACGCAATCTTTTATCACTTACTTGAATGTAGCCAGAAGTCACATCCCCATCGTCATCAGATTTTTTGTGATTTAAGAGCCGTTTAATTGTGTAATGTCCATAGTCTAAGCCTTCCGCGATTGAACCAAAGGTGCGTCGAAGATCGTGGAATGTGAATTTAACAGCACAAATTTTATTTACCCGGTCGCGAACTTTTGACAAATTTACTATATGGCCAGACTTAGATTTGGCAGACGGAAAAACCCATTCGCTTTTTATCATCCGCTTACGTCGTTTCATTAACTCAAATAGGAAATCACCCATTGGTAGTGTGTGAACTTCGCCATTTTTAGGATCTGTTGATGTAATAGTTCCGTACTTTAAATCTATGCTAGACCATGGTAGTGATTCACATTCTTCCCGACGGAAGCCAGTTAGAATTAAAGTCAGCATAAAATCACGGTTTGTATCCGTCTGCTGCCCTCTTTCATTGAAATTCACAATCGCATTAATCCAGTTGGGTAACTGGTCATCATTGATGTATGTTTTTCGACGTTTAATTTTATTCCAAACTTTTTTTGCACTTAAAGTTTTGGTGGGGTTATACGGTATTAAAATTGGCTGATCATCTTCACCGAGATAATGTTCAACTGAGAAGTTGTATACTGCAGAAAAGACACGCATTGCCAAATTGGCTTGTGCTTTACTACTTTTGCTCAATGCAGCATGTTTATCCTGAATCATCTTTCGGGAAACTTCGTCTAATTTAGAGTCATGCCAATCAGATAAGTGTTTATTAAGAACTGTGTAATAGTCTTTTAATGTGCGCGGTTTTAATTCTTTGAGTCCGATATAATTTTCAAAAGCGATTTTTACAGTTGGTTTGGACTTTGAGATGCTATTCTTAACATCCTCCTCTGCTATTTTCTTTCGCTTTTCATTATTTGGATTTATGCCCTGTGACATTTCAAGCAGTTTGGCGCGTGCCAACTCTCTTGCTTGAACAAGTGTAATGTTTCCGTGTAGACCCAAAGTAGACCGAACTGATTTACCCAGTACTTTTTTTTCAACAATATACGTCTTATAGCTATTGTTTACGCGCACAGCAAAGCCAATCAATTCAGAATCTCTATAGATGGCTGGTGTCAGCTCTAATTGATCAATAAATGACTTTGTTAGCTTTACTCTTTTGGATGACATATATAGAATCGCTATCTGTCGCAATATCAAACAATATAGCACAATAATTTTTACAGTCTACTATGCGTCTACTTGGTAAAAATGCTTGCTTCAAGTCAAAATATTGGATAGTATTGGACACATCGCAAGTAATTGATAAATAATTACTTCGACACATATAGGGCCTATAGCTCAGTTGGTTAGAGCAGCGGACTCATAATCCGTTGGTCGACAGTTCAAGTCTGTCTGGGCCCACCATATAAAACAACCACTTAGGTGCATTAATCCTAGGTGGTTTTTTATTGGCTATTTTTATATAAACATTTTGAATTCAAGTATTAGTCGTTTCTGCTTATTTAAAAAAAGATTCGAAATTTTCATTTAAGCAATCCTTTCTAATCTTCATCATTCTCAGAATCACGACCTAATTTATCTTTGCTTTAGATTTTCCTGTCAAATCTTATTTTCAGGCATTTTTTATGATAACTGTAACAAATTCTTTGCCTAAACTTGCAGCTATAGATTCAAATGATATGAGTCAAGCCATCATGACTGATCGTGCCCCATTGTTTCTATACCCTCCTACAGAAACCTATACTGTAATCACTTAGCCTCACTACTCACAAAAATATGGCTAAGTTAAGCATTGAATAACTGTGAACATAACAACCAACACGCTATATATGACTAGTAAGTATAAATTTTAAGCATCCAAACATGATGCTCTAACAAAGTATCTCATTTAGAATAAGAGCTATTAACGATTATAGATGATTGAAAATTAAATTTTTAAGTCAATCAAGCTAGTTATAGCTAGCATCAAAAATCAGTGCATTTATACATTATTACCACTAAATACTGATTTCCTTTTTCTTACGAGACTCAATGAAAAATTCAACAACCGACCACAGAACAACCAAACCGAAAAGGACAAATGCCCATAAAAAAGTCGAAAGATAAGTCATTTTAACAATCCTGAACTTTGTTACACCAAAGTTAAAGTATGAAAGTTCACACTCTTTTCTTAGACCAAAGTCTAATCTTTCATTTCGATTATGAATAGTAGTATTTTTAAAAAAATTATACTTATTTTCTATTAATAAATATCTATAAAGACTTATTGCATACCTTTTAATCATAATTATTTAGCCTACTAATGGAAAAATCTGACCTCTAATGTCTGATCAGAATTAAGTTAGGGCTTGACTCAAACGCCAAACAAGCAGACATTAGCCACTTTAAAAAACACTTGTATATTTATGCTCATGTTAAAGAAACTGATTGGCGAGTCTGCATTTAAGCTCGCAGGCTGGAAATACCATGTGGAACCAAATGTTTTAGAAGATAAGCAAGTCATCATTGGATTTGAGCATACCTCTATGCTCGATGCTGTTTTATCACTGGCCATTTTTCAAATCTACGATATGAAAATCCATACCCTGATTAAAAAAGAATTATTCAAGGGGCCAATCAAGCCACTACTCGAGGCGATTGGTGGTATTGCAGTTGACCGTAAGTCAAATAAAGACATCGTGTCGCAAATGGTTGAACACTTTTCTCAACATGAAAAATTCAACTTGGTGATTGCACCAGAAGCAACCCGTGCAAAAACAGGCGAAGCACGTAAACCGATTCGGACAGGCTTCTGGCATATTGCAAAAGCCGCAAATGTCCCTATTGTACTCATGTATGCGAATTCGCAAACCAAACAAGGGGGTATTTTTGGAAAAATCTATCCCACAGAGTTAGATCATGATTTGGCCCTCATTAAAGCACTTTATAAAGAACATGTTGGTTTAGATATTGAAATTCCCGAACCTAGAAATGATCCCAAATAAGCTCATCTAAATGACCTAAAAGAATGTGAATAGCCCCTCTCTTTTAGGTCTAAATTAATTCTTTCTAAGGGCTCATTTTTGAAATGAATTGCTTCACAATCTAAATTTGAAATAACTGGCTTTATTTCAAACAATTTTATTTATTTTTTGTTTAATCTGACTCATTTCAGAAAAACACCTACTTTCGCATAAAAAAGTGCTTATGGTAGAATTTGCACAATTTGATAGGCACAAAGCCAATCTACAAGGAGCATATTTCGCATGGCGGGTCATTCCAAGTGGGCCAATATTAAGCATCGTAAAGCAAAACAAGATGCTAGCCGTGGTAAACTTTTTACCAAATTTATTCGTGAATTAACAACTGCTGCAAAGCTTGGCGGTGGTGATGCTGCAAGCAACCCACGTCTCCGTGCGGTTGTAGAAAAAGCACTTTCTGTGAATATGACACGTGACGTCATTAACCGTGCAATCCAACGTGGTGTTGGTGGTGAAGATAACGACGATTTAAAAGAAATTACTTACGAAGGTTATGGCGTTGGTGGTGTTGCAGTTATTGTAGAAACCATGACTGACAACTTAAACCGTACGGTACCGGATGTGCGTCACTGTTTCTCAAAAACAGATGGTAACTTAGGTACAAATGGTTCAGTTGCTTTCTTATTCACAAAGCGTGGTGAGATCACTTTTGAAGATGTGTCTTTAGAAGATCAAATCATGGACGTAGCCCTTGAAGCAGGTGCTGAAGATATCGAAGTGGATGAAGATGAAATCTTGGTCATTACTACACCTGAATCTTTTGGTGATGTGCAAGATGCTTTAACTGCTGCTGGCTTAAAATCTGATAATGCTGAAGTGGTCATGAGTCCTTCAACAAAAGCTGAAATTTCTGATATCGACCAAGCGAAAAAGATCATGAAAATGATTGATATGCTGGAAGATTTAGATGATGTACAAAACGTTTATACCAACGTTGAGTTCTCTGATGCGGTGTTGGCAGAATTAGACGCCTAATCTTTGCTTGATCAAAATGCGCGCTCAAACATAACTTTGGGAGCGCATTTTTTATGTCTGATTTAATACACTTTCAATAAATTTTGCTTTTTTGCAACGATATTTATCCATGCTTAAATGCTGGCTGTCGTGTTTTAATTGATTATAAGCCATGACTAAATTCTGATTTTTCAACAAGCGATCACGAAAGATCAAAAAACTTTGCCACTGAGAGTTTTTCACAACCAATTGAATAGCAACATCATCCTGCTGTAGCGACTCTAACATACATAGTTCATGCGTTCTTAAAGTATCAAGCTTTTCAACAAAACCTAAACTGGAAATACTAACGATGGCTGAGTCAAAATCTACAGCATCAACAGCCACATAAATATCCAAATCACCTTTAGAAACTGCATAAGGAATGGCAGATGAACCAATATGTTCAATCTGTGCTTTGGGTATGAGAGCTAAAAGTTGTCGCTGATAGTATACAAATTTTTGATGGCAAGATGCTTGATACTCAGTAGCTGCATAGAACCTCAGCATACGCTAAACCTTACTCAACAAACCGCTACAGTTAAATACATTATATTCTTTAATCACAAAGCTTGAATGAAGTGCCACCACATGCTCAATTTTACCAATGCGTTTGAGTAAAATATCACTGTAATTTTCCATATCTCTTGCCACAACTTCAACAATAAAATCTGCTGACTGCCCTGTCACTAAAAAGGCATTGGTCACTTCAGGAATGCTTTCCAACTCTTCCAAGAACTTGGAAAAAGTGTCGGTATCA
>NZ_DKIK01000173.1:16011-17722 GCF_002454215.1 Acinetobacter sp. UBA6720 | reverse complement strand
GACGAGCTATGGTGCTTCCTTTCCAAGTGCGCACAGTATGTATGCTGCCACTTTGGCGTGTCTTGCCATTTTCTTAAGTCGCCCATTTCCTGCACATCGTTTTATTGTCTGCATTGCTCTTTTATGGATGCTGATGATGGGAATTTCAAGAGTCTATCTTGGGGTACATTTCCCGTCCGATGTCCTTGCGGGATGGAGTATCAGTATTATATGGATTTCACTGCTCTACATTATGTATGGCAGATACAACCAATCAAATACAAATTATTTTTAGATAAAAATCTAATCGAGGTGGAACAATGATGTCGGCAAAGCTTTGGGCCCCAGCCCTTACCGCTTGCGCATTAGCAACGAGTATTGCACTTGTTGGTTGTAGCAAAGACCCAAAGGATGCGCAGCAAGCAGGCGCTTCTCAACAAATGCCACCTACTGAAGTCGGTGTCATTGTTGCACAACCGCAAAATGTAGAACAATCTGTAGAGTTATCTGGCAGAACCACGGCATTTGAAGTCTCTGAAGTTCGCCCACAAACGAGTGGAATTATTCTAAAACGTTTGTTTGCGGAAGGCAGCTATGTACGTGAAGGACAGGCACTTTATGAACTTGATTCTCGTACTAATCGCGCAACATTTGATAATGCCAAAGCAGCATTATTACAACAAGAAGCAAATCTAAGCTCACTTAAAACCAAACTCAATCGTTATCAACAACTGGTTTCAAGCAATGCTGTTGCGAAACAAGATTATGATGACTTAGTCGGTCAAGTGAATGTTGCAGAAGCACAAGTCGCTGCTGCACGTGCACAAGTTAAAAATGCTGAAGTAGATTTAGGCTACTCAACCATTCGTTCACCTATTTCAGGTCAAACGAACCGTTCAACAGTTACAGCAGGCGCATTGGTTACAGCAAATCAAACTGACCCTTTGGTGACGATTCAGCGTTTAGACCCAATCTATGTTGATATCAACCAGTCAAGTTCTGAACTTCTACGCTTACGCCAACAACTAAGCAAAGGTAGTTTAGACAGCAGTAATAACACTCGCGTAAAACTTAAACTAGAAGATGGAAGTGAGTACCCAGTCGAAGGACGTTTAGCGTTCTCTGATGCAAGTGTCAATCCAGATACAGGGACTGTAACCATCCGTGCAGTGTTCCCGAACCCAAATCACTTATTACTTCCTGGTATGTTTGCCAACGCTCAAATCGTGCAAGGGGTGATCCCAAATGCGATTTTAGTGCCACAAATTGCTGTGACACGTACACCTACTGGTCAAGCCATCGCGATGATTGTAAATGACAAAGGTGTTGTTGAGTCTCGCCCAATCACCACATCTGGCATTCAAGGCCAAAACTGGATTGTGACTCAAGGTCTTAAAACAGGTGAAAAAGTTATTGTTGACGGTATAGCGAAAGTTAAAGCTGAACAAAAAGTTGTTACGAAACCGTATCAACCTCAAGCAGCAGCGCCTCAAGCTCCAACAACTGAGGCTAAAAAGACAGAAGCTGGTGCGAAAACAGAACAAAAAGCTACTTCAAACACATAAGGGGTAGACTGAATGGCTCAATTTTTTATTCATCGCCCCATTTTTGCGTGGGTGATTGCACTGGTGATTATGTTGGCGGGTGTTATTACGCTAACCAATATGCCAGTTGCCCAGTATCCGACGATTGCACCGCCCACGGTGACAATTTCTGCAACGTACCCAGGTGC
>NZ_DKIK01000173.1:15387-15876 GCF_002454215.1 Acinetobacter sp. UBA6720 | reverse complement strand
AATGGTCAGGCATCTATTAACTTGAACTTTGAGCAAGGCATTGATCCAGACATTGCACAAGTTCAAGTACAGAACAAGCTACAATCTGCAACTGCACTCTTACCTGAAGATGTGCAACGCCAAGGTGTCAAAGTCACCAAATCTGGCGCAAGCTTTATGCAAGTTGTGGCATTCTATTCTCCAGATGAAAGCCTTTCTGCATCTGACATTAAAGACTATGTAAACTCAAACATTTCCGAACCGCTCAGTCGTGTTGCTGGGGTGGGTGAAGTACAAGTTTTTGGTGGTTCATACGCGATGCGTATTTGGCTTGATCCTGCGAAAATGACCAGTCTGCAAGTTNNAATTTCTGCAACGTACCCAGGTGCTTCTGCACAAACGGTTGAAAATACCGTGACTCAGATCATTGAACAACAAATGAATGGTCTAGATGGCTTACGTTATATCTCTTCTAACAGTGCTGGCAATGGTCAGGCATCTATTAACTTG
>NZ_DKIK01000173.1:13516-15176 GCF_002454215.1 Acinetobacter sp. UBA6720 | reverse complement strand
TGACATTAAAGACTATGTAAACTCCAACATTTCCGAACCGCTCAGTCGTGTTGCTGGGGTGGGTGAAGTACAAGTTTTTGGTGGTTCATACGCGATGCGTATTTGGCTTGATCCAGCGAAAATGACCAGTCTGCAAGTTACACCAAGTGATATTGCAACTGCCATTAATGCGCAGAACTCACAAGTTGCTGTGGGTCAACTCGGTGGTGCTCCATCAATTCAGGGACAAGTTCTGAATGCTACGGTCAATGCGCAAAGTATGTTGCAGACCCCTGAGCAATTTAGAAATATTTTCCTCAAAAATACAGCATCTGGCGCTCAAGTGCGCTTATCTGATGTTGCACGTGTTGAACTTGGTTCAGATAACTATCAATTTGACTCTAAATTCAACGGCAAACCTGCTGGTGGTGTAGCGATTAAACTGGCAACTGGTGCAAATGCACTAGATACAGCAGCAGCTGTAGAAAAGCGCCTCAGTGAACTTCGTAAGAACTATCCAGATGGTTTAAAAGATAAACTGGCTTATGACACAACTCCATTTATTAAGCTTTCGATTGAAAGTGTGGTTCACACTTTAATTGAAGCCATAATTTTGGTGTTCATTGTCATGTTCTTGTTCCTACAGAACTGGCGTGCAACGATTATCCCAACACTTGCTGTTCCTGTGGTTGTATTGGGTACTTTTGCTGTCATTAACATTTTCGGTTTCTCCATCAACACACTCACTATGTTTGCAATGGTCTTAGCGATTGGTCTTCTAGTCGATGATGCGATTGTTGTGGTGGAAAACGTCGAACGTGTCATGCAAGAAGAGCATCTCGACCCTGTTGTTGCCACTGAAAAGTCAATGCAACAGATTTCTGGTGCCTTAGTCGGTATTACCAGTGTGTTAACAGCTGTATTCGTACCAATGGCTTTCTTCGGTGGTACTACAGGTGTTATTTACCGTCAGTTCTCGATTACACTTGTGACAGCAATGATTCTGTCATTGATCGTCGCATTAACATTCACCCCTGCCCTATGTGCAACCTTGTTAAAACAACATGATGCAAACAAACCAGAAAGTAATAATATTTTTGCGCGTTTCTTCCGTTGGTTTAACAACAGCTTTGAAAAGCTATCCGTAAAATACCAAGGTGGTGTCAACCGTATGACCCATCATAAAGTATTTTCTGGTGTGGTTTATTTACTGGTGATTGCAGGCTTAGTTGGCCTATATAAAGCTTTACCATCCTCATTCTTGCCTGACGAAGACCAAGGTGTGGTCATGACACTAGTACAGCTTCCACCAAGTGCAAGCCTTGAACGTACCGATAAAGTCATCACCACAATGACAGACTATTTCATGAATAAAGAAAAAGAACATGTAGAGTCCATCTTTACTGTTTCTGGTTTCTCATTCACAGGTGTTGGTCAAAACGCAGGTCTTGCCTTTATCAAGCTGAAGGACTGGAGTGAGCGTACTTCACCTGAATCACAAATTGGTGCCATCATCCAACGTGGTATGGCATTGAATATGATCGTGAAAGATGCCTCTTACATCATGCCATTACAGTTACCTGCAATGCCTGAATTAGGTGTATCTGCTGGTTTTGACATCCAATTAAAAGATGCGAGTGGTCAAGGTCACGAAAAACTGATTGCTGCACGTAATGCGATT
>NZ_DKIK01000173.1:0-13337 GCF_002454215.1 Acinetobacter sp. UBA6720 | reverse complement strand
TATATTAATGACTTCGTAGACCGTGGTCGTGTGAAAAAAGTCTATGTGCAAGGCGAAGCAAATGCACGTATGATGCCTGAAGACTTGAACAAGTGGTACGTACGTAATAGTAGCGGCACAATGGTTCCATTCTCAGCATTTGCAACAGGCGAATGGACTTATGGTTCCCCACGTCTAGAGCGTTATAACGGCGTATCATCAGTCAACATCCAAGGTACTCCTGCACCAGGCGTTAGTTCGGGTGATGCCATGATCGCAATGGAAGAAATCATTGGCAAATTACCGTCAATGGGCTTAGATGGTTTCGACTATGAATGGACGGGTTTATCTTTAGAAGAGCGTGATTCTGGTAGTCAAACAGGACCATTACTCATTCTTTCAATGTTGATCGTATTCCTTTGTCTTTCAGCTTTATATGAAAGTTGGTCTATCCCTGTTTCAGTATTGCTGGTTGTACCACTTGGTATTATCGGTGCATTTACTTTAACGTGGTTAGGTATGATCATCAAAGGCGATCCAAACCTGTCATTTAACATCTACTTCCAAGTCGCAATTGTTGCCGTAATTGGTCTTTCTGCGAAAAATGCAATCTTGATTGTAGAGTTTGCAAAAGAGTTGCAAGAAAAAGGTGAAGACTTATTTGATGCAACCCTTCATGCTGCAAAAATGCGTTTACGCCCAATCATTATGACCACCCTTGCCTTCGGTTTTGGTGTACTCCCTCTTGCCCTTTCAGCAGGTGCAGGTGCAGGTAGTCAACACTCTGTCGGTTATGGTGTACTTGGTGGTGTAATTAGTTCTACACTTTTGGGTATTTTCTTCATTCCAGTATTCTTTGTTTGGATTCGCAGCATTTTCAAATACAAACCGAAGAAACAAAATAATCAGGAGCAAACATCGTGATGCAAAAAGTATGGTCTATTTCAGGTCGTAGCATTGCGGTATCTGCACTTGCGCTTGCTTTGACTGCATGTCAAAGCATGCGTGGTCCAGAACCCGTCGTTCAAGCGGATATCCCAACAGGATATATTGGTTCAGCTACAGGACCGTCTATTGCTGAGCAAGGTTATAAAGATTTTTTTGCTGATGCACGATTGGTACAAGTTATTGAAATGGCTTTGGCCAATAACCGTGACCTACGCACTGCAACTTTAAATATTCAACGTGCACAACAAGCGTATCAAATTACTGAAAACAACCAACTACCCACTATTGGGGCAAGTGGTAGTGTGCTTCGTCAAGATACGTTAAGTACGACTAAGCCAGTCACAACCTATAATGTTGGCCTTGGTGTCACCGCTTATGAGCTAGACTTTTGGGGGCGTGTACGTAGCTTAAAAGACAATGCTTTGGACAGCTATTTAGCGACCCAAAGTGCGCGTGATGCAACACAAATTTCGTTGATTGGTCAAGTTGCGCAAGCATGGCTCAGCTATTCATTTGCCAATGCTAACTTAAAACTGGCAGATCAAACGCTTAAAGCACAGCTTGAGTCATACAATCTGAACAAAAAACGTTTTGATGTTGGTATCGACAGCGAAGTTCCCGTTCGTCAAGCGCAAATTTCAGTTGAAACTGCACGTAATGATGTTGCCAACTACAAGACTCAAGTGGCCCAAGCGCAGAATTTATTGAACTTGTTGGTGGGTCAGGCTGTACCAGCTAATTTATTGGCACCGCAACCAGTTAAACGCATTACTCAAAGTACAGCTTTAACTGCTGGATTACCAAGTGACTTGTTGAATAACCGTCCTGATGTTCGCTCTGCTGAGTATCAATTGTCTGCTGCAGGTGCCAATATTGGCGCGGCAAAAGCACAATTATTCCCAACAATTAGCTTAACAGGTACAGCAGGTTATGCATCGACAGATTTAAGCGACTTGTTTAAATCAGGTGCCTTCGTTTGGTCACTTGGCCCAAGCTTAGATATTCCTATCTTTGACTGGGGTACACGTCGTGCCAATGTGAAGATTTCAGAAACTGACCAAAAAATTGCGTTGTCAGATTATGAAAAAACCATTCAAACAGCTTTCCGTGAAGTGAATGATGCATTAGCTGTACGTGAAAATATTGGTGATCGTCTATCTGCACAGCGTCGTCTTGTGGATGCCACCAATACCACCTATAAGCTGTCAACAGCACGCTTCCGTGCAGGGATCGACAACTACTTAACAGTACTCGATGCTCAGCGTACTTCGTACTCGGCGGAACAAGGTCTGTTATTGCTTGAACAAGCAAACTTAAATAACCAAGTTGAAGTGTATAAAACTCTTGGTGGTGGTGTGAAAGCCAATACAGTTGATCAAGTGGCGAAACAGCCCTCTTCTTCAGATGTAAAATATAACAAAACTGCAAACTAACGCTTGCGGTATGAAAAGCTCACTTCGGTGGGCTTTTTTATTGCTTTTTCATCGGCTTTTTCCTATCTTCAAAGACAATACTCACTTTTAAATAATGGACATTATGCTTTTAAGTAACCTTGAGTCTGTACCTGGACATACGATTTCTCAGCAACTGGACGTGGTTTATGGGAGTACAGTTCGGAGTAAACATGTCGGACGCGATTTTCTGGCAGGCCTGAAAAATATCGTCGGTGGTGAACTCACGGCCTATACTGAACTTTTAGAAGAATCACGCCAAGAAGCCATGAATCGTATGATTGCAAAAGCACAAGGCCTAGGTGCAAATGCCATCGTAGGAATTCGTTTTTCAACTTCAAATATTGCCCAAGGTGCATCAGAATTATTTGTGTATGGCACTGCCGTCCGTGTCACACCGTTAAACAACCATCTCCCTGACCCTTTTCCAACACAGGCCTAAACGATGGAAAGTTTAATTTTCCAACTGCTGATTTTTGCGGTGCTGTTTAGCGTCGGTTTTGGTTTTGGTCGTTATAACGAACGCAAACATTTGGCGGAACTTGAACAGAATGAAAAGCGACTTGCCTACATCACTGTGGGTAATCTGCGCAAAGTGAATTTTGCACAGTCTGGACACATGATCAGTAGCAATGTGGTGATTTCACATGATTACTTCAAATACGTACTAGCCACTGTGCAAAACTTTTTGGGCGGTCGGCTGACCAGTTATGAAAGTGTGGTAGATCGTGCCCGTCGTGAAGCTATTGTCCGACTTAAGCTTGAAGCAGAAAAACACGGCGCAACACACATCGCTTGTATTCGACTGGCGACTACAGAAATGGGGATGCAAGGCGGTATGGTCGAAGTCTTTGCTTATGGGACCGCCATTCAAATTCCTTAAACAGCGACTATGAACTAATCCTCCATTCACTAAACTCAACAGCATGAGTGCGCAAAATCGCTCATGCTCGATCACCTTCTATCGTACATCTTGATGCTAGATTGCTCGCTAGAGCATAATTCTCTACACTGAACAAAATAAAAATGGACTTCACCTACACTGTAAATAGGTCACAGATAATGAAATCTTTAGCACTAAAAATAAGTATGGCTGTACTCAGCATGATCCCACTTGTAGCCAAAGCTGAATTAATTGTACTGGCATCCCCTCAAAGTAATGATGCTTACTATGCAAAAATGATTGATGATATTTTTGATTTCCACGTCGATTATGCAAAAAAAATTATTAAAAACGGAGACAATGTCGTTGTTCTGACAGACAAACAGCTCTACCCCGACTATGTCAAAGCTTTGGGAAAAAAGCATGTAGCAATCGCACCGATGCATGACATTTGGATGCGTGACTTCACCAGCGCCAATCCAGCTCAACCCGTCATGTTCCGCTACACGGCCGCAGGACAAGGTGGGGCTAAAAAGGGTCAGGCTATTTCAGATGAAGTGCAGGATGAATTTAAATACTACAGTCAAAAAGCAGGCTTACAGTTTACTCAGACCAAACTGTTGAATGATGGTGGTAATTGGGTGGAAGATGGGTATGGCAATGTCGTCCTCAGCACCAAGTTTCTAGCAGATAACAAGCTAACCGAAAACGAAGCGCGTAAGAAACTCATGGCACTGACAGGAGCCAAACAAATTGCATTCATTGAAGCCGATGAACAAGGCGGCTTGGAACATGCGGACGGTGTGGTCAGTTTTGTCGACCAAAACACCTTGGTGATTAACTCCTACCCTGAAGATCCCGACTATGCCAAGCAGCTTAAAGCAGATCTAAAACGCGGCATTCCCAATGTAAAAATTCGTGAAATCATCACTCCTTATGATGGCAGTGAGATTTATGATGAAAAGTTTGGTTCTGCATGTGGCTTATACACCAACATGCTGGTCACACCTGAGCGGATTTACTTCCCGCAATTTGGCATTAAAGAGGATGCTATCGCTTTAAAGCAAATTCGTAGCGTTACCAAACGTACCGTGATTCCAGTACAGTCTGCGAATGTCTGTCATATGGGCGGTGGCGTGCGTTGCATGTCTTGGCAAGTGCGTGGGAAAAATGCGGAATTATTTTTAAATTATTTAAATAAAATCAGTAAGTAAAAGTCAGATCCCAAACTATATCTATAAGAAAACATCAATTCAATGGGCAGGGAACATATTTCTCCCTGCCCGTTTCACTTTACTTCACTTTCATCTTACGAATCATTTTATACAATGTTTTAGGTGATAAACGAGACACCAGAACACCCATTTTCTCCTTACGTCCACCGACTACGATGTATTCTTCACCTTTGAGCAAAGCACTTACTACGGTTTGCGCAAAAATATCCGGTTCTAAACCATTTTCAATCGCTTCATCTTGATGACCTTGCGGTTTACCTGCGCCATTTAAAGCATTAAACGAGACATTGGTTTTAACAAAACCTGGGAAAATCACCGAAACATCTACACCTTCATTGGCCACTTCGGCACGTAGGCTATTTGCCCACATGTGAATAGCAGCCTTGGCCGCTGAATAACTGGCACGATACTGCGTCCCCAATAAACCCGCCACACTTGACACAAAGGCAATACGACCTGATTTTTGTGCTAAGAATGTCGGCAGAACTGTTTTGGTTAAAAACACTTGCGAGAAATAATCGACTTCCATAATCGCGCGTTCAGTTTGCATGGTCGTGTCGGCAATCAAGGCACGTTGGCTTAAACCGGCATTATTAATCAGCCAATCAATCCGACCTTTTTTCTGGAGCACTTGCTCATAGGCGTGACGCACCTGCGTCTCATCGGTAATATCCGCACAAATAGAAATGTGTTGATCTGGATTAAGCAGCCCTACGCGGACTTTTTCGAGTTCATCCAAACGTCGTGCCGTGAGTACGACCTCAGCCCCCTGTAAGGCACATTCTTTAGCCAGTGCTTCCCCTAACCCTGAAGATGCTCCTGTAATCCACACCACTTTCGCATCTAAACTGTTTAACTGTGCCATGTCCTTATTGCCTCATACCGAAGTTTTATTTGTAGGTTGATCATTTAAAAAAGTTAGAAAATGATCAAAATATTGACTCATCATCTGCGCATCATAAATACGACCTAATTTGTCAAAGCGTTTATAACCCAATTGAGTGGTAAAGCTAATCACCCCATTGAGTGTTTTATCCACCACTACATTAAATTTCAACATTTTCTTCGGTTCACGGATCAAACTGGTCACCCCCTGATCCACAATTTGAGTAAATGCTTTTAAAGCAGGTGATACATATTGATTATTGCCTTTATCCATCTGCTCCGCACAACCCAAAAGCTCATTCACTAAAGTCTTTTCGACAGGATAACTTAGAAAATGGGTTCCTTCAGCATCGTACATCATACGATCTAAATAATTCACCATAGGCGTTAGGCGATCATTAGAAAAAAAGGAGACAGACCACGGCATGTACTTACGCATCGTATCCACAATCTGCTTGATGACTTTTTCCGACTCTCCATCGCCCGAAGTTGAGAGTCGGGCTAAATCCCCAAAGACCTGATCAATTACTTCACATGAAATATCTGCTAGAACTTCACCGAGTGGTTTTGCTAAATTTTGGCTTTCGCCTGCATTGAGCTGTTGATGAATATGGGTAAAGCGCTGGTGAGTTTCGGGTTTTAATTTTAAAGAAATTTGATAAGTCATCGTGATCCCCCCTTTTTTTTGATTTTTACTGCGAACAATGCGCACTCTAAGTGTAAGCACATCATAAAGCGCTCTGCTTCATGTCGCAATTGCTAGATCAACGCATTTGCTTTACATGCCCCCATTTACGATTTCTTTGCTACAATAGATGCAATTTTTTATCTACTTTTGAACTGTTTGAACTATGACTGATTCAGCGCAAAATATCGCTACAACTTACGATCCGACCGAGATCGAGAAAAAATGGTACCAAACTTGGGAAGAGCGTGGCTATTTTAAGCCCTCTGAAAAAGGTGAGTCATTTTGTATCATGATTCCGCCACCAAACGTCACCGGTAGCTTGCACATGGGTCATGGTTTTAACAATGCCATTATGGATGCGTTAACTCGCTACAACCGCATGTCAGGTAAAAATACCTTATGGCAGCCAGGTACAGACCATGCGGGTATTGCAACGCAAATGGTGGTTGAACGTCAATTGGGCGCTCAGGGTGTCAGCCGTCATGACCTCGGCCGTGAAAAATTCATTGAAAAAGTTTGGGAATGGAAAGAACAATCAGGCGGCACGATTACTCGTCAAATCCGTCGACTAGGTTCTTCAGTGGACTGGTCGCGTGAACGCTTTACCATGGATGAAGGTCTATCGAATGCGGTCAAAGAAGTGTTCGTTAAACTGCACGAAGACGGTTTGATTTACCGTGGCAAACGTTTGGTGAACTGGGATCCAAAATTACAAACGGCGCTTTCTGACCTCGAAGTTGAGTCAGATAAAGAAGAAGCAGGTTCATTGTGGCACTTCAAATATTTCTTTGAAGATAAAAACCTACGTACCCATGATGGTAAAGACCACATCGTTGTAGCGACCACACGCCCTGAAACATTGCTTGGTGATACTGCGGTTGCAGTGGCACTGGATGATGAACGCTATACGCACCTTGTGGGTCAGAACATCATTCTACCGATTACAGGACGTGCTGTTCCAATCGTGAAAGATGAATATGTCGATAAAGAATTCGGTACTGGCTGTGTGAAAATCACGCCTGCTCATGACTTTAACGACTATGAAGTCGGTAAGCGCTGTGAATTGCCGATCATCAATATCTTCAACAAAAATGCAGAAATATTGGCTGAGTTTGAATACATCGCCAAAGCGGGTGAGCAAATTTCTAAAACCATCCCTGCCCCTGCGGACTATATTGGTTTAGAGCGTTTTGCAGCACGTAAAAAACTGGTTGAACAAGCCGAAGCTGAAGGCTGGTTAGATCAAATCCAACCGTACACATTGAAACCACCACGCGGTGATCGTTCAGGTGTGATCGTTGAGCCATTATTGACAGACCAATGGTATGTAAAAATTGCACCATTGGCACAACCTGCCATTGAAGCGGTTCAAGATGGTCGCATCAAGTTCGTGCCTGAGCAATACAGCAATATGTACATGGCGTGGATGAACAACATCCAAGACTGGTGTATCTCTCGTCAACTTTGGTGGGGACACCGTATCCCTGCTTGGTACGATGCTGAAGGTAACATCTATGTGGGTCGTGACGAAGCTGAAGTACGTGCCAAAAACAACCTCCCTGCTGATGTTGCGCTTAGCCAAGATGAAGACGTACTGGATACTTGGTTCTCTTCTGCGCTATGGACATTCTCAACTTTAGGTTGGACTGGCGATGCAAAGAAAGATGCAGAAAACTATTTCCTCAATACTTTCCACCCAACTGATGTATTGGTGACTGGTTTTGACATCATCTTCTTCTGGGTTGCTCGTATGATTATGTTTACGATGCACTTCATGAAAAATGAAGACGGTACGCCACAAGTTCCGTTTAAAACGGTCTACGTTCACGGTCTAGTCCGTGATGGCGAAGGTCAAAAAATGTCGAAGTCTAAGGGCAACGTGCTTGACCCATTAGATTTGATTGACGGTGTTGACCTTGAGACTTTAGTACAAAAACGTACTACAGGTCTGATGAATCCGAAACAAGCGGCGAAGATTGAAAAATCAACCCGTAAAGAATTCCCAGAAGGCATTCAAGCCTATGGTACGGATGCGGTTCGTTTCACGTTCTGTGCGCTTGCGAACACGGGTCGTGACATTAAGTTCGACATGAAACGTGTTGAAGGCTACCGTAACTTTGCCAACAAAATCTGGAACGCAACCCGTTTCGTGATGATGAACTGTGAAGAGCAAGTGATTGGTACTGAAGTTCGTCAAGACCTTTGGGAATTGCCTGAACAGTGGATCGTGAGCCGTCTGCAAAAAGCCGAAGCTGCGGTACAACAAGCGTTCGCTACTTACCGTTTAGACTTGGCTGCACAAGCGATTTATGAGTTCATTTGGAATGAATACTGTGACTGGTATGTCGAACTGACCAAACCTGTTCTGAATGATGAAAATGTATCGGTTGAGCGTAAAGCTGAAGTTCGTCGCGTACTCCTTGCAGTGATGGAAGCGTCTTTACGTCTTGCACATCCGCTTATGCCGTATTTGACGGAAGAAATTTGGCAAACGCTTGCACCGAAACTTGGTATTTCTGGCGAAACCATCATGCTGGCGCAATACCCTGTAGCAAATCCTGAGCGTGTAAATGAACAGGCTGAAGCAGATATGCAATGGCTTCAAGGTTTGATTGGTGCTGTACGTAACATTCGTGGTGAGATGGGCTTAGGTAATGCCCGTTTATTACCCGTGCTTCTACAAAACACAACGGAAGCTGAGAAAGCTCAAATCACGCGTATTGAAGCGTTATTTAAAGCCTTGGCGAAAGTAGAAAGCATCACATTCTTGGCGGATGGCGAACAACCGCCATTGTCTTCTTCTTCTGTGGTTGGACATGCGTCTGTATTCGTTCCGATGAAAGGTTTAATTGACCCGAAAGCGGAGTTGGGTCGTTTACAGAAAGACTTAGACAAAGTGCAAAAGCAGCATGACCAAATTGCGACTAAATTGAGCAATGAAGGTTTTGTGGCGAAAGCACCTGTGGCTGTGGTTGAAGGTGAAAAAGTGAAACTGGCTGAGTTTGCTGATCAGTTAGTGAAGATTAAAGCGAATATGGAGCAGATTGCAGCGCTTTGATGTGTTGTTAGTTTGATCTAATTTGTAGTATAAAGGGCTGATTATTCAGCCCTTTTATTTTTTATTATGATTCACGTTGCTTTAGATACGAGTGGTATTGGAAAAAACAGAAGTCAAAAACATGCTTCATATAAAGCTTTAAAAAGATTAATCGAAGCAAATCAATTAACTGTACATGCGCCATATGTAGTAAAAAGAGAATTAGAATCCCAAGAACTTGAATATTACTTAAAAGAGTATCGATTACTTAAAGAAAGTCTTAAAAAGTTTATGAAAGTACCAAAATCTCAGGCAGTACAAGAAATCATTAATGAGATTCAGATAAAAATTCATGAGTCGGACAATACTATTAACCTTGATGCTGAAAATTTTTCAAAAGCATGGTTAAAAGGATTAAATAGCAAAATTCAGGAAATTGATCAAGATCAAGCTATTAGTGCACTAGAATCCTACTTTAGAGGCACAGCGCCTCTTACAATAGCAAAAAACAGAGATGATATTCCTGATAGCTTTATATGTCGTGGATTTGAAGAAATTAAAAAAATGTTGATGAACTGATAATTATTGCAAATGATAAAAAAATTATTCAAACCTTTGAAAAATTAACAGAATATCAAACCTATAGAAGTATTGATTTATTTATTTCAGACAATAATATTCAAAACAAACTAAAAGGATTAGATATTCTTGAAAAAGAAATTATTGATCTCACAAGTTTTATTGATAAATTTGAGAAAATTAATTCCACACTACATAATTATCTAGAATCCAATATTTCTGATGAAATATGGTTTAGTTCTTTAAATCTAGATTCAAATTATAGTGATGATGATGCAACTATTGTAGGTGCTTATGAAGGTCATGATATCTTAATTGATTTTAGCGATCCTACTCATTACGGTAATAATCAGATTGGATATAATTTTTCCCTGTTAGTAGAAGCAGAAGTTGAATTTTTAATACCTCATCACGAAGCATACAGCCATTTAGATGATGATATATTAATGCATATGACAACTTGGAACGATTATTTATCAAAAGTAAATAAGACTTTGCAATTACGAGTAAATGGACTTATTTTTATTCAGCTAAATATCAATCAAATTGATCCATCTAAAATTGCTCATATAAATGATGAAGATATTAAGGATTATTTTTCAAATATATATGAGGAATCGAGTATTAATATTGAATCTATAGAAGAAATTTGCATTGTCTAAATATTAATAAGCCCCCTAAGTAAACATTCTTTATAGCTTAATTTATAATAAATTAAGTAACATTCCCTCTCCTCCTAGGAGAGGGTTAGGGAGAGGTCTGTTTTAATTCAGAACATCTCCGCCACAAATCCTCCAACATCAAATCCGTCTTTCCCAACACATCATGATTCCAATATCGCACAACGGTTAAATCCAAAGCCTCTAAATATTTGGTACGTTCAGCATCATATTCTTTTCCATCGTCTGTGCCATGCTGACTACCATCTAACTCAATGACTAAACCAATTTCATGGCAGTAAAAATCCACAATATAGGGTGCGATCACATGCTGTCTACGAAATTTCAGATTCATAAATCGTTTAGCGCGAAGTAGTTGCCACATTAAATGTTCTGCATCTGTGGCATTGGTTCTCATGGTTTTGGCAAATTCCAGTAATTTTGGGTCTAGTTTCATTTTTTATTTTCCATTTTAATTACCCTCACCCCAGCCCTCTCCCATAGGGAGAGGGAGCAATCATTTGATTTCATGCCTATGTGAATTTCGCAATGGAGTTCCCTCTCCTTTCAGGAGAGGGTTAGGGAGAGGTCTGTTTTAATTCAGAACATCTCCACCACAAGTCCTCCAACACCACTTCAGCCCGACTCAAAACATCATAATTCCAATACCGCACCACACTAAAATCCAAAGCCTCTAAAAACTTGGTTCGTTCAGCATCATATTCTTTTCCATCGTCTGTGCCATGCTGACTACCATCTAACTCAATGACTAAACCAATTTCATGGCAGTAAAAATCCACAATATAGGGTGCGATCACATGCTGTCTACGAAATTTCAGATTCATAAATCGTTTAGCGCGAAGTAGTTGCCACATTAAATGTTCTGCATCTGTGGCATTGGTTCTCATGATTTTGGCGAATTCTAATAATTGTGAGTCTAGTTTCATTTTTTATTTTCCATTTTAATTACCCTCACCCCAGCCCTCTCCCTGAGGGAGAGGGAGCAATCATTTGATTTCATGCCTATGTGAATTTCACAATGGAGTTCCCTCTCCTTTCAGGAGAGGGTTAGGGAGAGGTGCTTTCAAAGGCTTACAACATCCCATGCTCCAACAACATCTCTACCCCACTCACTTTTTTCATATGCTTTAAACGTTCCTTTTCCCATTTCACCTGCTGCTTTAACTCAGCAGCATCCTTATCAATCACCTTATACACATCACTCATTTTGAGCTGTTTGGTATTGATATGACTACTTAAGTAAAAAGATGCAAAGATTTCCTCTAGTCGGCTTTGTAAGTTCTGACTCTGCGCCTCCAAAGACAACTGATAAAACTTCACTTGTTCCGAACTTAAAGCTTTTGAACTTAAGCCTTTATTGGTCTCCAGTTGTAGCTGGAGTTTCAATAGATAAAATAAATCCTGCTCTGCATAAGATTCATTGACCTGCTGCAAAAGTTCGGTCTTATCTAATTTCTTCGCTTCATCAGGCTCACGGTCAGGGTGAATCATCGCGGTAATTTTTAAATATACGGTTTTCAGCGACTGCGCTGCCATTTTGGCTGCTTGCTCACGCTTTTCTTGTTGTTTGAACTGCTTGGCACGTTCTCGCTCTGCTTCATATTCGGCAGAATCGTATTCATAATTTTCCCAGTCTACATCCACGTTTTGTTCTACCGTTTCAGCAAGGTCATGACTTTGTACTGAGTTTACTTTGTTTTTTTTCGAGCGTATATGTTCTGCATGCTGTATATAGAAAGTATCCACTTTCTCTACCTGTTCTTTTTGCTCGGAAGTTAGCATCTGAGATTTCTTTAGCATCTTGGCTAAAGCAGCTATTTTAGTGTCGATCTGTGCCAAGTCTGCTTTGCTAAAGGCATCACTGGCTAAGTGATTCCACAGAGTATCGAGCTGTGTAAATAGAACCGTATGTAACTCGCTATAAACAGGTAAAAGCTTACTGCGCGTATGGTCTTGAATGTCGGCTTGCGCATTTTTCCATGCTGCCAATTCTTGTTTTTGTTGTTCAATGCGTTCAATCAAACGATTTAATTTTTTCTGCTGTGGACTGAGTTGAACCTCTAGCTGAGCCGTCGTTTTTAACGCTAAAGACATAACCCATCCAACCCAGTACAAAAGAGAAATTATAGCGCGATCTGAGCGTACAAGCAGTGATCTCTCTTTTAAGCCAAGTTTAAAATCTGAGTGATTCAAATGCTAATCTAAGAATAAAAAAAGCCCATCATTCGATGAGCATTTTATTAGCGAAATAGCTTTACCAATAGTTTTCGACCGCAATATTTCCTTCACCACGGCGATTCATAGTCAGGCCACGTGCTTTTAATGCCTCTTTGGTGTCTTCGACCATTTGCGGGTTACCACACAGCATCACATGACTGGTTTCAGGGTTCAGACTCAAACCAACTGCTTTTTCAAGCTCACCATTTTCAATCAGTACGGGTAAGCGGTCATGTAGTGGCGCATGCGGATCGCGGGTAATAATCGGCACAAATTTAAAGCCTGTATGGCCCTCGCCAAAGGTCTCTGCAATTTCCTGAATACGTGTTGCATAGGCCAGTTCAGAAGCTGTACGTACGCTATAGACCAGTGTAATGCTCTCGTACTTCGACCACGTCTCAAAGTCTTGCAACATCGAAATAAAAGGCGCAAGCCCTGTCCCTGTGCCCAGTAACCATAAGTCTTTTGGTAGTGGCAACTGATAACGCGCCAAAGTCAAAAAGCCGTACGGGATCTTTTCAAGGTAGATGTCATCATCAACTTTTAAGTGTTGTAAATTTGAGGTAAAGGCACCTTCTGGCACCACAATCGAGAAAAATTCTAAAGTTTCATCAAAGGGAGAGGACACCACCGAATACGCTCGAACCACCAATTCATCACCCACTTTGATGCCAATACGGGCAAATTGTCCTGCGCTAAACTTAAAATGTGCAGGTCGCGTCATGGTGAAACTAAAAAGTGTATTGGTCCAACGG
>NZ_DKIK01000028.1:0-10917 GCF_002454215.1 Acinetobacter sp. UBA6720 | reverse complement strand
TTAATCAGACAATACATTAAAAAAGGGAGTGACTTGAATGAGTATTCAGATGAATATATTGCAGAAATCACTAAACGTCTGAATCACCGTCCAAGAAAAAGACTCAGCTTTAAAAGTCCGAGTCAGGTATTATGGCAACAACATGGTGTTGCACTTCAAATGCTAATCTAAGTTTTTAAATATGACCTAAATCCTTTGCAAAATAAGAAATAAACAAATAAGCGTGAAAATGATAGCTCAAAAATAAAATACGTGTTTTATCATATTATTTTCTAAGACAAAAAAATAATTTTTGTAATTGCAATGAAATTTAAGGCTATTTTTGTTTATAATAGCGCACGGAAATTACCAGTGAGACTGTTATGTTGACCATCGTTCAAGACGCGTTAACTTTTGATGATGTCCTATTACTCCCTGCCTACTCTACTGTTCTCCCAAAAGATGTCTCTTTAAAGACACGATTCACGCGCGGCATTAATTTAAATATCCCACTTGTGTCAGCAGCGATGGATACGGTGACTGAATCGCGTATGGCGATTGCGATGGCGCAAAACGGTGGTATTGGTATTTTACACAAGAACATGGATATTGCTGCACAAGCTGCAGAAGTCCGTCGTGTGAAAAAATTTGAAGCAGGAATGGTGAAAGATCCAATCACTGTAACACCTGAAACCACAGTGCGTGAATTGATCTCGATTACTCAAGCCAACAATATCAGCGGTGTACCTGTTGTGAAGGATGGCAAAGTAGTTGGTATCGTGACTGGTCGTGATACACGCTTTGAAACGAACCTTGAGCAACCTGTAAGCAATATCATGACGGGCCAAGATCGTTTGGTGACAGTGCGTGAAGGTGAATCGAAAGAAAATATTCAAGCATTATTGCAAAAGCATCGTATTGAAAAAGTTTTGGTTGTGGGTGAACACAACGAACTTAAAGGCTTAATTACGGTCACTGATTTCCGTAAAGCGGAAAGCTATCCAAACAGCTGTAAAGATGACCTCGGCCGTTTACGTGTGGGTGCTGCAGTTGGTACAGGTGCAGAAACACCAAGCCGTGTTGAAGCACTGGTTGAGGCGGGTGTGGATGCGATTGTCGTGGATACTGCACATGGTCATTCTGCGGGTGTAATCGAGCGTGTACGTTGGGTAAAAGCGAATTACCCGCAAGTCCAAGTGATTGGCGGTAACATTGCCACTGGCGATGCCGCTTTGGCTTTATTGGATGCAGGTGCTGACGCAGTTAAAGTCGGTATTGGCCCAGGTTCAATCTGTACCACTCGTATTGTGGCTGGTATTGGTATGCCGCAGATTTCTGCGATTGATAGCGTTGCCAATGCATTGAAAGACCAAATTCCATTGATTGCAGATGGTGGTATCCGCTTCTCTGGCGATATGGCAAAAGCGATTGGCGCTGGTGCGAGCACGATTATGGTTGGCTCACTCCTTGCAGGAACTGAAGAAGCGCCAGGTGAAGTTGAATTCTTCCAAGGTCGTTACTATAAAGCCTATCGTGGTATGGGTTCATTGGGCGCGATGGCAGGGGCAACAGGTTCTGCGGATCGCTATTTCCAAGACTCTAAAGCAGGTGCGGAAAAGTTAGTTCCAGAAGGGATCGAAGGTCGTGTGCCATACAAAGGCCCGATGGGTAACATCGTACACCAAATGATGGGCGGTTTACGTTCTTCTATGGGCTATACGGGTTCATCTGTGATTGAAGATCTTCGTCAAAATGCGAAGTTTGTGAAAATTACATCTGCGGGCATGTCTGAGTCACATGTCCATGATGTGACAATTACCAAAGAAGCACCGAACTACCGCGTTGGCTAATTCAGCTATACCAATTGTTTAATGTAAAAGCCGTCATAAAAATGACGGCTTTTTCGTTTTGGTGTAAAGTATTTCACAATGAAAAAGGATGATGCAAATCACCCATTAAGAAGTGAGACATACATGAGTTATTTTGGTACCGACGGTATTCGTGGAAAATTTGGCGTTCTCCCTATTACTCCTGAATTTGCGCTGAAGTTAGGATTTGCCGCAGGTAAAGTGATTAAGCGTCATAGTAAAAAAGCTAAACCGGTGGTGGTCATGGGAAAAGACCCGCGTTTATCTGGTTATATTTTGGAATCTGCACTTCAATCGGGTCTTAATGCTGCGGGTGTGTATGTACATTTATTGGGGCCTCTACCAACCCCTGCTATCGCTCATTTGACTCGTGCTCTACATGCAAATTTAGGGATTGTCATTTCTGCTTCGCATAATCCATATTTTGATAATGGGATTAAGTTTTTTTCAAGTGAAGGGAAGAAACTCCCAGATACGCTACAAGAAGAAATCAACCTTGAATTAGAAAATGATATTTTCATTGAAGATACTGAAAACCTAGGTAAAAGTGTTCGCGTTGATGATGCACAAGGTCGTTATATTGAATTTTGTAAATCGTCCTTTCCATACCACTACGATTTAAATGACTTAACGATTGTGGTGGATTGTGCCAATGGGGCTGCCTATCATGTAGGGCCAGCAGTTTTTCGTGAATTGGGTGCGAAAGTTATTGCTATTCACAATGAACCAAATGGTTTAAATATCAATAAGGGTTGTGGTTCGACCCATCCAGAAAGCTTACAAAAAGCTGTTGTTGAGCATAAAGCTGATTTGGGTATTGCATTTGATGGTGATGCCGATCGGGTTATTTTGGTGGATAAAACAGGCAAGTTGATTGATGGAGATCATGTCCTCTATATCCTCGCAACGCAAACGCAGAAAAAGCCAGCAGGAATTGTGGGTACTCTGATGTCGAATATGGCCTTAGAGCTTGCCTTAGAAAAAGCAGGTGTTGAATTATTACGTGCCAAAGTGGGAGATCGTTATGTCCTACAAGGTCTAGAGGAAAAAGGTTGGGTTATTGGTGGTGAGCCATCTGGACATATTTTAACACTAGATAAAAGTACGACAGGCGATGCCATCATTGCAGCGTTGCAAGTGTTGACGGTGATGGTTGAGCAGAAGAAAGCCCTGCATGAACTGGTTGCTGAATTTAAGCTTTTACCGAATGTGTTGGTGAATGTCCGTTTAGAGGCGATGTTTGATCCTTATGCAGTGCCTGCTTTGGTGGCTGAATTTGATAAAGCAGAGCAACAACTCAAAGGTCGTGGTCGTTTGTTGATCCGCAAGTCAGGGACTGAACCTGTGATTCGTGTCATGGTGGAAGGGGATGATCTCGATGAAGTTAGTACTTTAGCTCATACATTGGCTGATGCCGTACGTGCGAATGCAGCTTAGAAAGGAGTTGAAAAATGACTGATTTAATTAAAGATCTCAGCGAGCTTCGTTTAAGTTACCAAAAAGGTGAGTTGTACGAAGCACGAGTAGAAACCTATCCACATGCCCAGTTTTTACTTTGGTTCAACCATGCACTAGAAGCACAATTGCATGAGCCTTATGCGATGTCGCTGGCAACAGCGAGTGGGCAGGGTCGTCCACATGTGCGGACTGTTCTCTTACGAGGTGCAACCGAAGCTGGATATGATTTTTATACCAATTATGATAGCCAAAAAGGCAATGATTTGGCTGAAAATCCGTATGCAGAGTTACTGTTCTATTGGCAGGAGCAGGAGCGTCAAATTCGCATTGGGGGTAAAGTGGTCAAAATTTCTGAAGCGGAATCGACAGACTACTATCATAAGCGTCCACGAGATAGCCAAATTGCGGCACATATCAGTACACCCCAAAGTGGCGTAATTGAAAGTCGTGAGGTATTGCAACAACGTTTTGAGCAATTGCAAAGTCAAGTTGAAGGTAAATCGGAACTGAATAAACCACTATTTTGGGGTGGCTACCGTCTTGAGCCAGACTACTATGAGTTTTGGCAGGGGCGCCCGAACCGTTTGCATGACCGCTTAAGTTATGAAAAACAGCACGATGTTTGGGTGTTGAAGCGTTTGATGCCATAAATGTCATCCATTCAAATTAAGCAAAGACCCTTCATTAGCCGTCCTGAATTATTTCAGGATGTTCCTGCGTTTATTGCAGAAATTTTAGCTCGTCGTGGTGTAGCGTCAGCACAAGAACTGGAATTAAAGCTTAAGCATCTACTAGCACCTAATATGAAAGGCTTAAACGAAGCGATTCAGTTGATAGATGCTGCAATGGATCAGCATCACAAAATCGTCATTGTCGGCGATTATGATGCAGATGGTGCAACCAGTACGGCTTTGATGGTCTTGGCTTTGCGTGAGATGGGGGCACAGGTAGAGTATCTGGTTCCAGACCGCTTTAAATATGGTTATGGCTTAACCCCAGCAATTGCAGATTTGGTATTTACCACCTTTACACCTGATTTATTGATTACGGTTGATAATGGTATTTCCAGCCATGACGGTGTGAAACAAGCGCAAGATCATGGTATGCAAGTGATTATTACCGATCATCACTTGACCACTAAACCCACACCGAATGCTGAAGCGGTAGTCAATCCAAACCAGTTGGGCTGTGGTTTTCCAAGTAAAGCTTTGGCTGGTGTGGGGGTTGCCTTTTATGTTTTAGCCAACTTATCGAGCTATCGTAAAAAACTCAATAAGTCTTCGGCCGTCATGAGTCAGTATCTGGATTTGGTGGCCTTGGGAACTTATGCCGATGTTGCCAGTCTTGATTACAATAATCGTATTTTGGTCGATGTCGGGCTGAAAAGAATTCAGCAGCATTTATGTCGTCCTGGCATCAGTGCATTACTCGAGATTGCAGGGCGAGAGGCTACAACTTTAAAAGCGCAAGATTTGGGATTTGTACTGGGACCACGTATTAATGCGGCAGGTCGCATGGAAACCATGGATATCGGGATTGAATGTCTATTGGCACAGGACTTTGCTACTGCTTATCCATTGGCGGAGCAACTGAATCAGTTGAATGTGGAGCGTCGTCAGGTTGAAGCGACGATGAAGCAGGAGGCTTTAACAGCCTTAGATCAGATTCAACTGGATGATACGGCTTTACCTGCGGCCTTACTGATGTTCGAGCCACATTGGCATCAGGGGGTGATAGGCATTGTTGCGGGGCGCTTAAAAGAACAGTTTCACCGTCCAAGTATTGTGTTTGCAGCAGATGAAGACGGGATACATATCAAAGGTTCAGCGCGCTCGATAGAAGGGATTCATATTCGAGATGCCATTGAGTGTGTTGCTGAGCAATATCCATATTTGGTCAGCCACTTTGGTGGTCATGCAGCAGCAGCAGGATTAACCATTCAAAAAAGCCATTTTGAAGAGTTTAAACAGGCTTTTGAAGCACTGATGGCAGCTCAGGATGAACGTTTATTTACAGCCACTTTATGGACTGATGGTGAGCTCCCTGCGCAAAATATTCAGGTTGAGACGGTCAATATTTTGCAACAACTCAGCCCATGGGGGCAAAAGTTTCCAGCCCCGATTTTTGAAGGAAATTTTCAGATTTTAGATTTCCGTTGGTTGAAAGAAGTGCATTTAAAATTACGCCTTGCTTTAGATAATGGTCAGGTGGTGGATGCGATTGCCTTTAATGCGGCGGACAAATACCAGTTTAATGAGATGAATCATCAAGTTCGTTTGGTCTATGAGTTGGATAAAAATGAATTTCGTGGCAATGTCAGTGTACAACTTCGCATTTTGCATTTAGAACAACATTAAAAAACCGCTCTATAGAGCGGTTTTTTTATATATTCACTTTTATTAGAAGCGGAATGTACCATTGATACCGTATGAATCAGCATCTTCAGTTGTTGTATAGTTCAAACCGACAGCAATAGCAGGTGTAAAGAATTTTTGCGCGCGAACAGCCCAAACAGTGTCAAAGTCATCGAATGTTGTATCCATAAATGAAACACCAACACTTAAGGTTGGGTCGATATATAAATCAGCACCTAAGCGGTATGCAGTTTCATCGCCAAAGTATGTTGCACCTTCAAAATTGGTAAAATGGTTACCAATTTGAGTCACATATTTAGCACGTAAGGTCACAGCTGTATCGTCTGCTACTGCGGAGATATTTGAAAATGTATCAATGAAGCCATTTTTTGAAACATATATTGGATCAAGATTTTCTTTGGCAACACCAGCAGCAATGAGTAGTCCATCGACTGGAAGGTAACCTGCTTCTAAGGCATAGCCTACAGTATCATCGGATGCTTTACCAAACTCACCTTCAACCGTTACTTCTGAGCGGTTTAGGCTACCAGAAACATAAAATTGAGAATTTGGTATGAAAAACTCACCATTTAAACCGACTGAATCAATTTCCAAATCAGCACCGTCTTCATCAATACTTGAGTTTGTATAACCTAGACCAATAGCGCAAGTTGTTTAAGCATTTTAGAGATTCTCTCTTTGTTATAAGAATAATGACTGTTCTATGACAGTTGTAACGAAGTGTACAAAAAAGTAGTAGAGAGTCAATCTTTATTTATAACAATGCTTTATAGAAATGAAAAAAGCCCATTCGAGAATGGGCTTTTGTTTTCAAACCTTAATTGAGTGGTTTTAGAAGCGGTATTTCGCAGCTACACCGAATTTGTTGTAGTCGTTGTTGCCGACTTCACCAAAACCAACACGGCCTTCAAGGCTGACTTGTGGAGTGAAGAATTTACGAGCATTGATACCGAATTCATTGGTATCAGTGAGATCATTGCTGTAATAGTCAGCCCCTAAGCTTAAAGTTTTGTCGATGAAATAATCGCCTTTAAGGTTATATTCATCAAGGTCTCCGAAAGCGGCACCTGCTTCTAAGTTTATGTCTTTACCATTACTGAGTGTTGTGACATATTTGGCACGTAAAGTTGGGTCTACGCCATCGTCATAATCGTTATCATAACCCTTTAGACCCGCAGCGATTAATAAACCTGGAGCAGGTAAATAACCGACTTCAGCACTATAAACTGTAGTATCAAAGTCACCGCCATTATCAAAAGAATAATCATCACGTCCAACTTTACCACCGAGGTAGAAGTCTGAGTTCGGAATGAAGAATTCTGCACCAATGCCATATTGCTGACGTTCATCATCACCAACTTCATCGTATTGGTATTTGGCATTTACATTACTGGCACGATCTAAGAATGCTGCTTCTGCAAGTGGCGCATTACGAGTTTGTACTGGGTTAAAGTAGTATGTACCATCCACACCAAAAGAGCCGCTTGAACTACCATTGTCTGGATCAATTAGGCCAGCAGAAGCACCGACTTCTGCTTGGTAGGCATGCGCAGTACCTGTGATTGCCAAAGCTGAAAGAAGTGCTGAAGCAATTGCTAATTTTTTCATGGAATGTACCCCTCGAAAGTGGACCGATATTTAAATTTTTTGTTACAACTTCAGTCTAGGTCAAAATAAAAAAGCGTCAACCAATGGAAAGTTAATGCTCTGTATCCATGGTTACATCATGTAATTTTTCATATTTAAATAATTGATAATAAATTATATTTTTATAATGTTTTGTTTTATTAAAATTGTGTAGATTCTGTGGATTTCATAATTTTTGTCCATATTTTATACAATTTTAGGCCAAAATGTTTAGCCCATTTGTCTGCTGAGAAATGCTCTCAGATTTGTTTTATGTGGTTGCTGAAGCATATAGAGATTTGCTTGCTCATTGAAGTAATCACTTTCTTGACTGAAGGTTAACTTTCCATCTTATGAAGAAGAGCCAGTTGTGTCGGGTTTGAGATGAATAATCACAGCCACTGAGTGTGCTATAATCAGCGACTATTTTTTCGCTTTATATTGATTGAGAGTAATTCACGTGGAAATTAATCCGTATCTAAACCAATTAAAAGACTTAAACGACCGTGGTCTCACATTACGGGGGTATCTTTGACTACGATCTGAAAAAAGAGCGTTTAGAAGAGGTTCTCCGTGAATTAGAAGATCCAGCGATTTGGAATGATCAAAGCCGTGCGCAAGCGATGGCCAAAGAAAAAGGCGAACTTGAAAACGTCTTAAACGTGTTAGATGGTTTGGCAACACAGCTTGAAGACGCAGAAGCGATGCTCGATTTGGCAGTCGAGGCCGATGATGAGAGTCTGCTGGCTGATGTTCAGGCTGAATTGAATTCTGCAGAAGAAGAATTAGCGAAGCTTGAATTCCGCCGTATGTTCAGCAACCCAATGGACCCGAACCCATGTTATGTGGAAATTCAAGCAGGTTCAGGGGGTACAGAAGCGCAAGACTGGGCTTCAATGTTACTGCGTATGTACATGCGCTGGATTGAACGTCATGGTTTTAAAGCTGAATTGATGGAAGAGTCAGACGGTGATGTCGCCGGGATTAAGTCAGCAACGATTCGTGTGGAAGGTGAATATGCTTATGGTTGGTTGCGTACTGAATCGGGCGTGCATCGTTTAGTTCGAAAATCGCCATTTGACTCAGGTAACCGCCGTCATACCTCGTTCTCTGCTGTGTTTGTGTCGCCAGAAGTTGATGACAATATTGAAATTGATATCAACCCATCTGACGTGCGTACAGATACTTACCGCGCTTCAGGTGCTGGTGGTCAGCACATTAACAAAACAGACTCTGCGGTACGTTTAACCCACGCACCGACAGGGATTGTGGTGGCATGTCAGAACCAACGTTCACAACATGCCAACCGTGATCATGCATGGAAACAGTTACGTGCGAAGTTGTATGAGTTGGAAATGAGCAAACGTAACGAAGCGGCTCAAGCACTTGAAGACTCGAAGTCAGATATCGGTTGGGGCAGTCAGATTCGTTCTTATGTTTTGGATGACTCACGTATTAAAGACTTACGTACTGGTGTTGAAAATTCTAATACAGGTGCAGTACTAGATGGTGACCTTGATAAGTTTATTGAAGCCAGCTTAAAACAAGGTTTGTAATTTAAATAATGAATGAAAGCAAAGCGTTAAAAGTTATTTTACAATATATCTAAAAAATTCGATATTAAAATCGAAAAAATACGATATATTAGATAAAAGAAACTGAATCACGCTTTGCTGCCCATTAAACGTGTCTTGAGTATGGATATAGATTTAATTTTTAAAGCCTTGGCTAATCCGACGCGTCGTCAAATTTTGGAATGGTTAAAAAAGCCTGAACAATTTTTATCGAGCGACGAATGTGGTGACTTTAAACGGGGCGTATGTGCAGGTCATATCGAGCGGTTGGGCAATGTGTCGCAATCGACGATGTCGAACCATTTATCTGTGTTACAGCAGGCCGGTTTAATTCAAGTCGAGAAAAATGGACAGTGGTCATATTTTTCGCGCAATGAAGCGTTGATTCAGCAATATATCGAACATTTGCAACGTTCACTTTAATTGAAAAAAGTGGCGATCGAGGCGACTATGGCTGAACTGAATACTCCTTTAACTTTGGGTGATTTACACTTAAAAAACCGCGTCATTATGGCTCCATTAACGCGTAGTCGTGCAACAGCAGACCGTGTGCCCACAGTCATGATGGCAGAGTATTATGCACAGCGTGCAAGTGCAGGTTTGATTATTTCTGAAGCGACCGTGATTTCGGAAGAAGCCAATGGCTATTTGAATACACCGGGGCTATTTAATGAAGCACAAGTTGAAGGCTGGAAACAGGTGACTCAAGCGGTACATGACAAAGCGGGCTTAATTGTGGCGCAGTTGTGGCATGTCGGTCGTGTATCGCACCCTGATTTATTGGATGGCGAAACCCCAGTTTCTGCAAGTAGCGTACAACAAAAGGGCTATGTCAGTTTATTACGTCCAAAACGTGAATATGTGGTTCCTCGTGCATTAGAGATTGCTGAAATTCAAAGCATTGTTGAGCAGTACAAGCAAGCAGCGGTTTATGCTAAAGCGGCGGGCTTTGATGGTGTGGAACTGCATGCGGCCAATGGTTATTTGATTGATCAGTTTTTACAAAGCTCAACCAATCTACGTAAAGATCAATATGGTGGCAGCGTAGAAAATCGTGCGCGTTTGTTGCTTGAAGTGGTGGATGCATTGATTGAAGTCTGGGGTGCAGGTCGTGTTGGGGTGCATCTAGCTCCACGTGGTGATGAGCATGACATGGGCGATGATGATCCACGTGAAACCTTTGGTTATGCACTAGAGCAACTGGGTCAACGTCAGATTGCGTTCTTCTTTACCCGTGAATATTTGGCTGATGACAGTATCAGTACGTACCTCAAACAACGTTCGGGTGGTGTACCATTGATTGCCAATATGCGTTTAAGCCGTGAAGATGCGGTTGATCTGTTGGCATCGGGTCAAGCGGATGCAGTGTCTTGGGGTAAAGACTATATTGCCAATCCAGACCTGTATGAGCGTCTGTTGCAAGATGCACCACTGAATGAACTGAAACTGGAAAATATGATTGGAACGGATGTCGCGGCAGGCTATGTGGACTATCCGACTTTAGCTGAAATGGAAACTGCTGCGGTTTAAATTGCTTTTCCGTTCAATTCGCGACAAGATAACAGCGTAATTCATGGGATAAAATGAGTTGCGCTGTTTTATTTTTGCATTGATTTTTGGAGCACGTATTTGGCTACTCCTTTTTGGTATAACGCAGCACTTGCGCTGATCAAACCGCTTTATAAGTCTAAAATAAAAAAACGTGCAGAGAGTACAGAACAATTTCAACAAGAATGTCTCGAACGTTTCGGGCCCTTTCAACCGGTTAAAAATCGCCAAGCGATTTGGTTCCATGTGGTGTCGGTGGGTGAAACCAATGCAGCGCAGCCTCTCATCGAACATTATTTAAAAGCCGGTCATCCAGTCTTGGTGACCAATACCACCAAAACGGGACAGGCACGGGCCAAATCCCTATTTTTAAAAGCACCTTATTTAGACCTGTTCCAAGCAGTATATTTACCTGCAGATCAAAAGCCTTTAGTTCGTCAGTTTTTTTCATTGTATCAGCCTAAGCTGTTGGCTTTGGTTGAAACAGAA
>NZ_DKIK01000062.1:0-54341 GCF_002454215.1 Acinetobacter sp. UBA6720 | reverse complement strand
CTTGCAACGTCTACTTTAAGTGAACTTGCAAATGGTACATTCCAAACTGTGATTGATGAAATCGACAACATAAACAAAGCAGACGTAACACGTTTAGTGCTTTGTGGTGGTAAGGTTTACTACGACTTGCTTGAGAAACGTCGTGAGCAAGAGTTGAATAACACTGCAATCGTTCGTATTGAACAATTGTATCCATACCCTGAACAACGTATTGCTGAAGTTCTTGCTCAATATCCAAATGTGAAAGATATTGTTTGGACCCAAGAAGAGCCGAAGAACCAGGGCGCTTGGTTATTCATTGCACCGCGTCTATATGATGATGTAATGAAATCTGCGAAACCAGTACGTATCAGTTATGCAGGTCGTGAAGCTTCTGCTGCACCGGCTTGTGGTTCACCATATTTGCATGCAAAACAACAAGCTCAGCTCGTAAATGACGCTTTAGCGATCGTAGCTGAATAACAGGAGATTCTTAGTAATGGCAACCGAAATTAAAGCACCGGTATTCCCAGAGTCAGTTGCTGACGGAACAATTGCAACTTGGCACAAACAACCAGGTGAAGCAGTATCACGTGACGAAGTGATTTGTGATATTGAAACTGACAAAGTTGTTTTAGAAGTTGTTGCTCCTGCTGACGGTACAATTGCATCCATCATTAAAGCTGAAGGTGACACTGTTCTTTCAAACGAAGTGATTGCAGAGTTTGAAGAAGGTGCTGTATCTGGCGCGGCACAAACTGAAGCTGTTCAGTCTGAAGCGAAAGTAGAAGTTGCTGCTGCACAAACTCAAGCAGGTGCTGCGCCTGTTGTTGAACGTGCTCAAGTTGCTGATCAAGCACCAGCAGTACGTAAAGCATTGACTGAGTCTGGTATTCTAGCAGCAGATGTTGCAGGTACAGGCCGTGGTGGTCGTATCACGAAAGAAGATGTAGCAAATCATCAAACTAAACCAGCAGCTCCAGCTGCAGCGCCTTTAAGTGTTGCTGTGGGTGAGCGTGTTGAGAAGCGTGTTCCGATGACACGTCTTCGTAAGCGTGTTGCTGAGCGTCTGCTTGCTGCAACTCAAGAAACTGCAATGTTGACTACGTTTAACGAAGTGAACATGAAGCCAATCATGGAAATGCGTGCACAATATAAAGATGCGTTTGAAAAGCGTCATGGTGCTCGTCTTGGCTTTATGTCTTTCTTTGTTAAAGCAGCAACTGAAGCACTTAAACGTTATCCAGCGGTTAATGCTTCAATTGATGGTGATGACATTGTTTACCATGGTTACTATGACATCGGTGTAGCAGTATCTTCTGAGCGTGGTCTAGTTGTACCTGTGCTTCGTGATACAGACCGTATGAACTATGCTGAAGTTGAAAATGGTATCCGTGATTACGCTTATAAAGCACGTGATGGCAAATTGGGTATCGAAGACATGACTGGCGGTACGTTCACGATTACCAATGGTGGTACATTTGGTTCATTATTATCTACTCCGATCTTAAATACGCCTCAAACAGCGATTTTGGGTATGCATAAAATCCAAGAGCGTCCAATGGCTGTCAATGGTCAAGTAGAAATCTTACCGATGATGTATTTAGCACTTTCTTATGACCACCGTCTAATTGATGGTAAAGAAGCGGTAGGCTTCCTTGTAACAATTAAAGAATTGTTAGAAGAACCAGCTAAATTGATCCTTGACCTTTAATCTAAAGAATAAAACATGGGCTTAGGGCGATCCTCTAAGCCCATTTTTGGAGATAAACATGTCTCAACAATTTGATCTTGTTGTAATTGGCGGCGGCCCTGGCGGTTATGAAGCAGCGATTCGTGCTGCGCAGCTTGGTTTCAAAGTTGCGTGTATCGAAAAACGTGTACACAAAGGTAAACCATCTTTAGGTGGTACTTGCTTAAATGTGGGTTGTATTCCTTCTAAAGCATTGCTTGATTCTTCACATCATTATGAAGATACACTCCATGGCTTAGACGTTCATGGCATCACAGTTGAGAATGTACAACTTGACCTTGCTAAACTTTTAGCGCGTAAAGATAAAGTTGTAGATAACTTGACAGGTGGCGTTGCTCAATTACTGAAAGGTAATGGTATTGAATGGTTACAAGGTACTGGTAAATTACTTGCAGGTAAAAAAGTTGAATTTGCACCATTAGATGGCGGTGAAGTACAAGTTTTGGAACCTAAATTTGTCATTTTGGCAACGGGTTCAGTTCCTGTAAATATTCCAGTGGCTAAAGTTGATGAAGATCTTATCGTAGATTCAACGGGCGCATTAGAATTCCAAGAAGTTCCTAAACGTCTTGGTGTCATTGGGGCAGGTGTTATTGGCCTTGAACTTGGTTCAGTGTGGCGTCGCCTAGGTTCTGAAGTTGTTGTATTTGAAGCAATGGATGCATTCTTACCAATGGCTGATAAAGCGTTGGCAAAAGATTACCAAAAGCTTTTGACTAAACAAGGTTTAGATATCCGTATCGGTGCAAAAGTTGCTGGTACTGAAATCAACGGTCGTGAAGTGACTGTTCAATACAACCAAGCGGGTGAAGACAAAACTGAAACTTTCGATAAGTTAATCGTTTGTGTAGGTCGTAAAGCTTATGCTGAAGGTTTATTGGCTGAAGACTCAGGTATTAAGTTGACTGAGCGCGGTCTAGTTGAAGTAAACGATTGGTGTGCAACGTCTGTTGACGGCGTATATGCAATTGGTGACTTAGTCCGTGGTCCAATGCTTGCGCATAAAGCAATGGAAGAGGGTGTAATGGCGGTTGAGCGTATGCATGGTCATGCTGCTCAAGTAAACTATGACACCATCATTTCTGTGATTTATACTCACCCTGAAGCGGCGTGGGTTGGTTTGACTGAAGAACAAGCCAAAGAAAAAGGTCATGAAGTTAAAACTGGACAATTCCCATTTGCTGTAAATGGTCGTGCTTTAGCTGCGAATGAATCTGCAGGTTTTGTGAAGTTTGTTGCAGATGCAAAAACTGACCGTCTATTAGGTATGCATATCATTGGCCCAGGTGCTTCTGATATTGTTCACCAAGGTATGATTGCACTTGAGTTTGTATCTTCTGTTGAAGATTTACAATTGATGACTTTTGGTCATCCTACTTATTCAGAAGTGGTTCATGAAGCCGCACTAGCAGTGGATGGTCGAGCGATTCACGCAATTCAGCGTAAACGCAAATAAGATAAAAAAAAGAGCGACTACGGTCGCTCTTTTTTGTTTCAGGTGGTTGTCTTATTTTGCAGAATCATCTAAAAATAAAGAGAAGAAGTTTTTTTAAAAATCCAAAATGTTTACTGTGATAGTAAACAGCTTCGGTGCAACAAAAAGTAAATAAGTAGTAATAAAAAGGTTAGTCGATGAATTTACATGAATATCAAGCTAAAGCGCTATTGAAAAAGTATGGTATGCCAGTCCAAGAAGGCGTACTTGCAACCACTCCACAAGAAGCAGTTCAAGCCTTTGAACAAATGGGCGGCAAGTTTGCTGTAATGAAGGCACAAGTGCATGCAGGCGGCCGTGGTAAGGCAGGTGGTGTAAAAGTTGTTAAGTCAGCAACAGAAGCTGCAGAATATGCAAAGAGCATCATCGGGACCAACCTCGTTACCTATCAAACAGATAGCCATGGTCAACCTGTCAACAGTGTGCTTGTCGCGGAAGATGTTTATCCTGTAGAGCGTGAACTGTATTTAGGCGCTGTGGTTGACCGCTCAAGCCGTCGTGTGACTTTCATGGCATCGACTGAAGGTGGTGTTGAAATTGAAAAAGTTGCAGAAGAAACCCCAGAAAAAATTATCAAAGTAGAAGTTGATCCTTTGGTTGGCTTACAGCCTTTCCAAGCACGTGAAGTTGCATTTAAGTTGAATTTGAAGGATGGACAAGTAAATCAATTCGTCAAAGTGATGTCTGCGGCATATCAAGCCTTCATTGAAAATGACTTTGCTCTTTTTGAAATTAACCCACTTTCAGTACGTGAAAATGGCGATATTTTATGTGTAGATGCCAAAGTTGGGATTGACTCAAATGCTTTATATCGTTTGCCTGAAATTGCGGCGCTACGAGATAAATCGCAGGAAAATGAACGCGAGTTAAAAGCATCTGAATTTGACCTGAACTACGTTGCACTTGAAGGCAACATTGGGTGTATGGTCAATGGTGCAGGCCTTGCGATGGCCACTATGGACATTATTAAACTTTACGGGGGGCAACCTGCGAACTTCCTTGATGTGGGTGGTGGCGCAACCAAAGACCGTGTAATTGAAGCGTTTAAAATTATTTTGGCTGATACCTCTGTGCAAGGGGTGTTGATTAATATCTTCGGTGGAATTGTACGTTGTGACATGATTGCTGAAGCGATTATTGCAGCGGTTCAAGAAGTAAATGTAACTGTGCCTGTGGTTGTTCGTTTAGAAGGGAACAATGCTGAATTGGGTGCCAAATTACTTGATGAATCAGGTTTAAAACTTATTTCTGCAAATGGTTTGTCAGATGCCGCAGAAAAAATCGTTGCTGCAGTAAAAGCGTAAGGAGTATCAATATGAGCGTATTAATTAATAAAGACACCAAAGTATTGGTACAAGGTTTTACAGGTAAAAATGGTACTTTTCACTCAGCACAAGCGCTGGATTATGGAACAAAAGTTGTTGGTGGCGTAACACCTGGTAAAGGTGGCACAACGCACCTTGATTTACCTGTATTTAACACGATGAAAGATGCAGTTGCTGGTACAGGTGCAGATGCAACTGTGATTTATGTCCCAGCACCGTTTGTCTTGGATTCAATTATTGAAGCAGTGGACTCAGGTGTTGGACTGATTGTGGTGATTACCGAAGGTGTGCCGACTTTAGATATGCTCAAAGCTAAGCGTTATCTTGAAACCAATGGTAATGGTACGCGTTTGATTGGTCCAAACTGTCCAGGCATTATCACACCAGGTGAATGTAAAATCGGGATTATGCCAGGTCATATTCACCAATCTGGTAAGATCGGAATTATCTCACGTTCTGGTACCTTGACCTATGAAGCGGTTGCACAAACGACGAAACTGGGTTTAGGGCAATCAACTTGTATCGGTATTGGTGGTGATCCAATTCCAGGCATGAACCAAATTGATTGTTTGAAACTGTTCCAAGACGATCCGCAAACTGAAGCAATCATTATGATTGGTGAGATTGGTGGTACTGCTGAAGAAGAAGCAGCTGAATATATTCAGTCTCATGTGACTAAACCTGTCGTTGGTTATATCGCAGGTGTAACAGCGCCGAAGGGCAAACGTATGGGACATGCTGGAGCAATTATTTCGGGTGGTAAAGGGACTGCTGAAGAAAAATTCGTGGCATTTGAAAAAGCAGGAATGGCTTACACGCGTAGTCCCGCAGAATTAGGCTCTACAATGTTACAAGTACTTAAAGAGAAAGGTTTGGCTTAAGCACAGACTTAAAGCTTTAGAGAATCCCCAAAATTGGGGATTTTTCTATTATTTCATAGACATATCTAATAGAGTCCCGTAAAAAATCTCCGTTTTTCTTACATTTTTCATGACGAAAATTGGTTGGATTTCACTTACTACGAAAATACAATGTGATTGAAGTCACATAATTTAATTATGTGGTGATATTTATTTACATAGTGTGAAAAGTATATGAATTATAAAAAGCCAATATGGATGATTTGTATTTTAGCTAGCACTTGCCCTGTAACACTTTTGCAAGCAGCAGATAACATTGATCAACTCCGAGAAGAGAGTGTTGTTTTGATTCGATCAGGTCAAGTTGATCAAGGTCTCGAACGGTTAAGGGCTTTATTGGCACAACAACCACAAAATCAAAAGCTCATTGCAGACTATATGGTCAGTGCCTATGCGCATCAGAAAGTAACTGCATCAGATCTAGCCCATTTACAAGATATTAGTGTTCAACGTTTTCCTGAATATGCATGGTTAAGTGTTGTGAAGGCTCAGCGCGATTTAAGACAGTTCAATACCGCTGCAAACTGGGCTGAAATGTTTTACCAACAGAGTAAACAACAGCAATGGTTAGTGTGGCAAGTTGTATTAAATGCAGAGGCTGGACAAACGGTTCAAGCAAAAAAATTACTGGCACAAGTCAAAACAGAACAACTCAGCCCTGACTATTTAGCACAAATGTCATATGCCTACCGCGTTCTGAGTATGCCGATTGAAGCATTGGGAAGCTCAGAGGCAGCACTGAACCAACAGGTCAATCCTGATCTACAAGAGCAATATGTTTTAGCCCTGATGGTGAATAGTGCTTATGTTGAAGCTGAGGAATATATTCAAAGTCATGGTTTAAATGAATTACGTCCAAACTTGCGTCATAGTGTAAAGCTTAATGAGTTTTCTCAACGTATCCAAAATGCAATTCAGTCCCAGCGTATGTTGACCTATCGTGATCAAGGTATGCAAGCCTATAACAAGCTTGATCAATTGATTGCGGCAATGCAGCGTTATGAAACTGAGTTACCCGAAGATCAGGCGCTTCATCGCAAGTTTTATTATGACTACAGCTATGCTTTAAATGCACGACAAGCATCTCATGAGGTTTTAGCTGAATTAAAAAAAGTGAATTTGCCAATTGCGGATATGCCTGCTTATGTACGTCATGCTGCGGCAGACAGTTATTTGAGATTGCGTCAGCCTAAGCAAGCGGAAGTGTATTATCGCAGTTTACTATTAGAAAAAAATTATCCTAATTACGACGTCTATGCAGGTTTGTATTATTCTCTGATTGAACAAGAAAAGTTTAAGCAAGCTGATCAGTTGATTGTTCAGATGGATCATTTATTACCGACTTTTAAATACAGCAATGCAAAAGGTGTAAATAGAACAACACACGATGACCGTTTTGAATATTTGGGTTTAAAAGGTCTGAACTATGCCTATCGTAATGAACATGCCAAAGCTGAACATTATTTTGAGCAGTTGGTGGCACAAGCACCTAATAATGTGAGTTATCAAAACAATCTTGCTTTAATTCAGCGTTGGCGAGAAAAACCAAAACTATCTGAAAGTAACTTATCCCAACTACAAGGGGTAGAGCCGATTGATCAGGCAACGCGTATTAACCATATGCAAAATAATCAAGCTCTTGGAAATATTCAGGCTTGGCGTGCTCAGAATGCAGATTTAATGCAACGCTCACCTTTAGATACAGGGGTTCGACTTAGCCAGAAAGAGTTGAATGACCGTAATCGACCAACTATTCAGCACCAAAGTATGCTTTCAAAAAGCAAATCTGACAGTCGTGACTTACTTGGGCAGTTAAAAGGTTCGCGTGAGCGCGAGCATCAAACGCGTCTGAATAGCCCTTGGTTTTATGATAACTATCGTGCTTATGCTATGCAGGACTATCGTTGGTCTGAGTTTGATGACGGCAAGGTGAAAGATAATCGGATTGGACTTGGACTTGAATGGGCATCAAAACGAAAATCAGCAAGTATTGCATTATCGCAGACTACAAACGGAGATCGTCTAGGTGCTGAACTACAATGGTCACAGTGGTTGAATGATCATTGGAACTATCATTTGGCTTATAACAGCCAAGCCGATATTCCCTTACAAGCTATACGCAATGGTGATGAAGGACAGTCTTACAGCTTGGGTTTTGACTGGCAGCAGAATGAGTCTCGTAAGGCAGGGGCAACTTATCAACTGACGGATATTGATGATAACAATACGCGCCAAGAAGTGGCTGCCTATTTTAGGCAACAGATTTATCAAGCACCACATCATATTACGCAAGCCATTTTACGGGGCTATTACGGTCAAAATGATGATGTCCGCGTGGATTATTTTAATCCTGAGTCGAATTACAGTTTAGAAGTCGGCTTAGAGCATGAGTGGATGACATGGCGTCATTATGATCGCCATTTTAGTCAGCACTTTGAAGCAAGTGTAGGGACGTATAAGCAAAAAGACTATTCGGCAGAAGCAATTTATAACATTTATTACCAACATGATTGGCAACTGTCGAGAACATGGAAGCTCAATTACGGCATAGGTTGGGGAATCCATCCTTATGATGGTGATTCTGAGAAACGTACTTATGGGGTGATTGGCTTTGAGGGGCGCTTCTAATGAAAAAATTCATCAATATATTAATCGCAATGAGTTTAACGGGAACACTTGTTGTTCCAAACCTTTCATATGCAGAATTGCAAAAACCTAAACAAATTAAATTACAAGATAATCAGTTTGTGACTTTAACTTTTCATGATGTACGGGATGATGTTGCAAAAAGTGGTGATCGTGATGTGTACGCGATTAGCACCAAAAATCTGGCGCAGTATCTAGAATGGATACAGCGTGAAGGATGGCAGCCGATTCGTCTAGAAGATATTTGGCTGGCAAGACAGGGAAAAAAAATATTACCTAACAAGGCTTTACTATTAACTTTTGATGATGGGGCATTGAGTAGTTATAACCGGGTTTTTCCACTGTTAAAGCAGTATAAAATGCCAGCAGTATTTGCAATACCAACCAGCTGGATTAATGGTAATACCAAAGATGCCTATGAGGCATACGGTGTAGGCAACTTAATGACATGGCCACAAATGCGTGAAATGGCTGCATCAGGTTATGCTGAATTTGTATCTCACTCTGATAATTTACACCGTGGCATTTTGGCGAACCCACAGCAAAATATGGAACCAGCAGCCATTACTCGTCAATATTTTGAAAAACAAAAAACTTATGAAACAGAGGCTGAATATCGCAGTCGGGTGGTTGCCGACTTAAAAAAATCAAAACAGGTATTAGATCGTGAGCTGGCTATAAATAGTCGCGCTATTTTCTGGCCTTATGGTGCAGTCACTGCGGAAAGTGAAGAATTGGCAGCTAAAGCAGGCTTACCGATGTCTTTTAGTTTAGGTAGTCTTGCTCCTCTGGCAGACTCGGTAAAAACATATCAACGTGCTTTGATTATGGATAACCCAACACCTGAAATGATTAATCAGGAAATGTTGGAGTTTTTGAATTATGTCCGAGCACCTTATAAACAGCGGAAGAGTTTTTTACGTTTTGATTTAGCAGAAATGCAATCGGCCGATAATGAGCAGTTTAATCAGAAACTCGGACAGTTATTGGATCGTGTCGATGGTTTAAAAACCAATACCTTGATTCTTAAAGCCGTGTCAGATAGCAACGGTGATGGAAAAATTGATGCTGCATATTTCCCCAATCGGCAGTTGAAAATGCAGCAAGATATGCTGAATCGTGTGGTATGGCAGTCACGGACACGTATTGCTAACCGTGTTTATGCCGAGCTCCCAATCAGCTTGGAAACTGAACAGAATGTAGACCTTGCGATGTTGACGGCTGACTTGGTAAAGAATAATAGTTCGATTGAAGGGTTAATGTTGGATACGGGTTCGATGCTAGACTGCGCGATCGGTCAGCAAAAATGGACTCCTAATTGCGAAGCTCAAGTAAATCGCGTCTTTAAAATCAAAGAGCGAACCAAGGAGCAGGCAAAGTACTATGCCAATATCAGTAATAATTACCAAACAGCACTGAAAGTTAATTTAGAACAAACCCAGTTAGACGGTTTAAAGCCTTTATTAGACTATACCTTAGAGTATGCAGATTTTCTTTATGTTGAGCTAGATCCTATCCAACAACCAGAGGTATTTAATGCCTTTGTTAAACAACTTAAAACTTTGAATGAAAAAGAGCAGCAGTATTTGATTGCGAGCTTTAATGTCCCAACTCCGCTTAGCACCCAACAGGTAAAACAGCTCAAAAAGAGTTATCAACAACTGAGAAGTTTAGCGATTCAAAAAGTAGGTGTAAATAATTACAGCTTTAATCTTGCGGAGGTGATTCATCAAAATTTTTATCCTGAGCTGAGTTTAAATAGCAGCCCATTGAATTACCGCGATCCATTTACTCAAAAAGTTTTGGAGAAAAAATAATGCAATGGTTATTTAATTTAAGATTTAGCGACTACTATTTTGGTTTTGCATTTTTATATCCACTCTTTATGGCTTGGCTATGGATTGCAGGCGGAATATGGTTCTATTTAAAACGTGAATATCGGGAGAATGATGTTCCACAACCAAGTGAGCATGCCTGTAGTATTTTGATTCCTTGTTTCAATGAAGAAGATCAAGTTCGAGAAACCATTAAATACGCTATGCAAACGCAATATCCTGACTTTGAAGTGATTGCGATTAATGATGGCAGTGGCGATAAAACCGCTGAAATTCTAGATGAGTTACAGCAAACCTACTCACGTTTACGTGTGGTGCATCTGGCTGAAAACCAAGGAAAAGCTTATGCACTAAAAGCGGGAGCTATGGTCAGTCAGTATGAATATCTGATTTGTATAGATGGTGACGCTTTATTGCACCCACATGCTGTGCTATGGATGATGCACCATTTAACACGATTTCCACGTGTGGGGGCTGTGACGGGGAACCCTCGAATTATCAACCGTTCAAGTATTTTAGGCAAAATTCAGGTCGGTGAGTTCTCATCTATTATTGGTCTCATTAAACGTTCACAACGGACTTATGGTCGGATCTTTACAGTGTCTGGGGTATTGGTCGGATTCCGTAAAACTGCTTTGGATCGTATTGGATACTGGCGTGACGACATGATTACTGAAGATATTGATGTGTCATGGCGTTTGCAATTTGACCATTGGGATCTGCACTATGTGCCAAATGCACTCGGCTATATTTATATGCCAGAGACCTTTATCGGCTTATGGAAGCAACGTTTACGTTGGGCGCAAGGTGGAATAGAGGTCTTATTGGCCTATAGCAAACAAATGTTTAACTGGCGTTTACGCCGTATGTGGCCAGTCGCGATTGAGTCTATGATCAGTATCCTCTGGGCCTACGTGATGTTCGGTATCATTATTTTATATCTCTACGGTTTGTTTTTTCCATTACCTGGCGAGTGGGCGATTCAGTCCTTTATCCCGCAGTGGTATGGGGTGATTTTAGGGGTTACCTGCCTTATTCAGTTCTTTGTCAGTTTGATGATTGATAACCGATATGATCGTGGTCGTATTTTGAGAAATTATTTTTGGGTGATTTGGTATCCACTGTTCTTTTGGCTGTTAACCATGATGACAACGGTCGTTTCTGTACCGAAAACCTTATTGAAAACGCAAAAGCGTGCTCGATGGGTGAGTCCAGACCGTGGTTTTAGAGGAGAGACCAAAGATGCAAAAAACTGAAAACTTTAAAATAATTACTGATGAAAACTTACTAGACATCCCTAGCTATATAGACCGACCAGAATATGTTCGAAATAAAACAGCAGGTTATAGTCTGTTGGCGCTTGGGTGGATCACGTGGATGTGGTTGTTTTTACCATTACTCACAGTTCTGTTTTGGTTATTTGAAGGAAGCTTGGTTTATGAGCAATTGATTGTGGCAGAAATGCCACGGAAGCCCTTGAATCTGTTTCATTTAACAGGGTTGATTACGTTTTTCATTCTGTGTCTGTTTATTTGGGCGAGTTATAATTGGTATCGGTTTCATAATAATGAAAAGCGCTTATTTCCGAGCAATGTCATGCCATCTGAACTTGCGCATAGTTTTCGTGTCAGCACGACAGATATTAAACGTTTGCAATATGCAGACAACATTACCTTACACTACAGTGAGGATGGTGAACTGACTACTTATGATCTAAATGATCAGGCGAAAACACTGGATTCAAAGCCACTGCGTGTGGATGTTGTTGTACAAAATCATCTGGATAATAACCAAAATGCTTAACGCCGTGTTGTTTAAGTAACTGCATGGTTTCAGCGAGCTCAGAGCTGGAAATTTTCTGATTATTTTTCCAGTTGATGGCTTGAAGTTCAAAAATAGTACGATCCAAGTTTGGGTCGTATTTTTTGGCCTGAGCAATCAGGTCCAAGTAAAATTGACGATGATTCGGACTATCCTCCATATAAGGCATCGCCATAATTGCATTATAGTCATAATAGGCTAGGGTACTGGCTTGGGATTGACTAAACCACTGTTCGCTCTTTGGATTGAGCACAACTGGTGCATACATGTTACGAGCAGTGAGTAAATTCGGCTGCTGTTTTCTTAAAACTTGGCTTAATCCTGCTGCAAACTGGTCCAAATAAGCAGTTTTATACTGTGCAAATTTAAACTGTTCAGGGTGCTTTGGATCACGGAGCATAGATAGATCTTTAAATCCCCATGCTCCATACATTTTTTCGGCTACGATAGATACATCTTCATGATCATTAAGGGTTATGTCGTCATGGTACAAAATGCCGTCGACTTTATTTCTGCTTATAAAATCATTGAAAATCTCAGTAACCAATTTCATATTCTTAGGGTCAAAGGGGCTGATACGAATATAAGCATTTGACACTTTTTGACTATTTTCCACATATTGTAATTGGTCTTGTCGAGGAAATTCCCATGCTATGAGAGGAAGCCATGCATAGACTTGCTTTACCTGAGTTTGTTGTCGAATTTCGCGCAAAACTTGCGGGAATAAATTATCACGCGTTGGAATATGTCTATTTTCAAAATAAACTTGGTCTGCTGAACCATTAGCATCTGGGTCGGCAAAAGCTTGTAGAAAAATGGTATTCGGCTGAATCTGTTGAATGCGAGAAATCAAGGTTTGAATATTTTGCTGTTGCTGTTTTTTATTGGGGTCGAAAACATAGTCTAGATCAATATGCATAATGCGCATCTGATCAATTTTTGTTGCGGTAGAAAGTTGAATATTTTGTGCTTGATACTCTGCAACAATGGTATCTATTGGGTGGTTTTTGATCAGAACGGGAGGCGTTGGTTGATGTATAACATTACATGCGAACAGGGGCAGTGTGGTTATACAGGTGAGTAATATGTTCAGTTTTTTATGCTTTAAAAAATAAACCATGGTGTTTCATGAAAAACAGAGTATGAATAAATACTGTAATCGAAAAGCCAAGTGTGAGGGGCGTTTTTATGTATGCTTGTGTGAGCTTAAATTTGTAGGTAGATTAAACCGCAAGGCATTAGAGGTCTTGTAAATGTCAAAGAATGATCATTCATTGGCAATAAAATAAGTGTTGAACGTCACTTCTCTCTTGTTGAAAAGCTTAGAATGAAGGCGGATTCTTCTTATAAATCCTCTTCCTAGCCCTCTCCTTTACAAAGGAGAAGGAACTTTCATTGTGATTTCAATACAGCTCAAAAAATGACTGATGCAAGAAATCCATTGTATGGCCATAAGCTGCTGAAGCTGTTGAACAAAAACAGTGAGGATTGTAGCTAAAGCCAATGTCATGGATATTTCGTATTGCTTGCGATCGCTATTTTATTGAATAGCTGTGTTATATTCTTTATTTATATACTAATTTTTCGTAGAACAATATTATAGATGTTGAATTCCATTCATTTGTGCTTTAGTCGTTTTTTATTGTTGTTATGGTTACCGATTAATACGGCCTATGCTGAAAATGAAGATGTCTATTTGGTTGAGTTTATGGGCGATGAAATTTTTCATCATTATCAGGACTTAGCGGAACAACATGAAGAAGAAGAAAAAAATTATACACTAATGAATAATGATTTTTATGAGAATGAGTATATTCGAGTATTTAACTATACAGCTTACAATGTAGATAGTTTGAGCCATAAATTAGGGACTGGAGAGTTTCACAGTTCTGATTTGGATGCGCTTAGCATTTCATTTGGTTATGGTGTTGAAATTAAGGTTAACAAAAGAAATAAAATTGGATATGAGTACCTTTCAAGTTTTCCCTATGATCGCGGGCAGTTGATACGGATTTTTTGGGTGCGACTGTTTTAAAGATTGCGTGTGAATACAGAGTGTAGCTCAAATAGGTTCAGCATATTCTCAATAAGAATGCTTGCATAGGCTCCGTATAGGAGACTTTAAACATCAAAAATATGATGTTAGGTTTCGGCTAAACAGTGCTTTACTTTCAGTAGGGATGAGGGCAGTTTGGAATTTAAATCAGATGTTTAGTGGATTTTTTAAAATGTCTGTTTTCCATTTTTAAGCGATAAAGCTGTGATAACGGAATAAAAAACGCGACCCATCGTCGCGTTTTTTAGATATGAAAATTTATGCACTTTTTACATTTTGTGGTTTTAAACTTTGGGTTAAGCCATTAATGTCACCGCCTTGAATCCCTAGTTCATTCATTAAACTATCAATCAAAGGTGCTTGAGTGCGATAGCGTAGGGCACTGTTTACCACCTGATCGGACAGTGCTACAGAGGATTGTTCTGTGCCATCTGCGGATGTTGATGATACTGCGCCTACATTTCCTAAGCCATTGACTTGTAAAATCTTAATGTCATCAATGTTTTCCATTGGTTTAACGCTTTCACGAATGATTTCTGGTAAGTATTTCAATAGCGCCAAACGAATTTGCATTTCCACCTGTTCAGGGGACAGTACATTGTTGGCTTCATTCACTGCACGTGTACCATCAGCATCGACTTGGTATTGTTTTTCCATCGCCTGCGCTAAAAGAATTTTGGCATCTGATTCACCTTTAGCTTTTAAGCGAGCTTGCTCGGCTTGAGCTTCTGCTGCAATACGAACTGCTTCGGCATCATCTGCAGCGGCTTGTTTACCTGCTTCAGCAGCCACGGTAATCGCAATTGCATCTTTCTCAGCGGCTTGTTTTGCAGCGACCAATTCAACAGCTTTTTGACGCTCAGCACGTTGTGTTTCACGGACTGTAATCACTTCTTCTTCAGCTTTAACCGCTTCAGCACGAGCACGGTCAGCAGAGGCTTTGGCTTCGGATTCTTCACGCGATTTTTCAGCAATTGCAATGGCACGAGACTGTTCTGCAAGTTCAATAGTTTTCTTCTGTTCAACCTGAGCTTGTTCAATAATTTGTGATTTTTGAATATTTTGACTTTCTACATCTCGTGCAGCGCTGATGCGTTTTAGTTCAACTTCACGTTCAGCTGCAATACGTGCCTCTTCTGCTTCACGTTTTTTCACAGCTTCTTGAGAAGCAATCTCGGCCAGTTGTTCTGCACGACGAACCGCAATTTCACGTTCTTGTTGTAGTTTTGCGTATTCTTCTTCGCGTAAGATCTGCAAGCGTGCTTGTTCTGCTTCTAGGTTTTTGGTTTTAATGGCAAGGTCAGCATCTTGCTCGATGTGATTTCGTTTACGACGGCGGTCTTCAATGGTTTCAGTTAGCTTGGTTAAACCCTCAGCATCGAAGGCATTTTGCGGGTTAAAATATTTAAAGCCTGTTTGGTCTAGACCTGTTAAAGACACAGTTTCAAGTTCTAAGCCGTTTTTATGCAAGTCTTCAGACACCACTTGTTGTACTTTTTGCACGAAATCTACACGTTTTTCATGTAACTCTTCCATCGCCATTTCTGCGGCAACGGCACGCAGTGAGTCCACAAATTTACCTTCGACTAAGTTTTTTAACTCATTCGGCGACATGGTTTTTTGACCCAAGGTTTGCGCGGCAATTGCAATCGACTCAGCCATAGGCTTTACACGAACATAGAATTCTGCCATCACGTCGACGCGCATACGGTCACGAGTAATTAGTGCTTGGTCATCGGCACGACGAACTTCTAAGCGCAGGGTATTCATATTGACAGGGATAATTTCATGCAGGACTGGTAGTACAATTGCACCCCCACCTAAAATGACTTTTTCACCACCAAAACCAGTACGAACAAAAGAAATTTCTTTGCTTGAACGACGGTATAAACGGGCAATAATAATGCCGATAATGACGAGGGCAGCAAAGATAATCCCTGCAAGAATAAGAATGTTATAGAGATTGTTTGTGAGCATAATGATCTCGATTTTATTTAAAGTTATAAATGAAGAATTAAAAAGTGACTAAACGGAAATGGCCTTAAAGCCAATATGGGTTTTTTGGGTCAAAATGACTTCTTGACCTTGTGAAAAATGAATATCAGCTTCGGGTTCAACCATAATATAGTGGGTTTGTCCAAATTGGTCTTTTACGCGTGCCTGCGCAGGCGAGTTGACTTTTGCTTCTCCCAAAACAATCAAAGCTGTGCGACCAATCAGCTCTTCACTATAAATGGCTGTGGTTTCATCTTGAGGTAAAATCTTGGCAATCAGCATTGCACTATAGCGAATGAAAGGCATCGAGACGACAAGACAAAGTGGTGCGATAATCCATGCACTGAAATATGTGGCAGTGAAGCTCTGAATTATGGATTGCAGAATAAAGCCAGTTAAACTATATAAAGTCAGAAAGATAATCAGCCAGACCAATAAAGGAACACGGCCGATAAAGAGCCAGTCTAATAAAGCATTCAGCCAACCCTGATCAGCATCTAAAGCAATATCAACATCTTTAGACGTACTGAGATCATCGGGTAAGAATTGGTCGAGTAAACCTTGTGAACCTCCACCAAAAACCAATAAAATCAGTTCCAGAAGCCCCAATAGAAACATGAGGCATAAACAAATGCTAAAAATTAAATTAGAAGGGTGAGTAAATAATTCCCACATTTAAAAGATTCTCTATTTTTATGCTGTTGTCTGTTAAGTATAAATTTTTAAACAGAATCGTATTAAAACTGAACTTTAGCATAGCACCCAAATTAATGAATGTCTAAGCGAGTTACAGCATAAATTGGCAAGAGTTTGCATGTGGTTTTATAAAATTCAGACAAAAAAATACGCAATGATTGGGGTTTTCATTGCGTAGAACTACGAATCTGTTGTTACACAGTTTCGGTAAAAAGGAGAAATGTTATATCTCAGAGGTTAATCTAAGCTATGAAGTTATAATAATCGCTGAGGACGGTTATTTCATGAGTATTCACGTTAAGTACTGTAAATTTAGGTTAACAAGCGACGTAAAATGTCACTTTTAAGTTGAAAATAGCTTATTTTATATTCAAAAAAGCCTTTCTCAAAGAGAAAGGCTTCTAGTCGCTCATTGAAACGTATTTTAATTGCGAATCAATTTAGAAGTGAAATACGCCTAAACCAGATTTCACTTCATCTAAAGTTTGTTGCGTAATGTCGCGACATTTGTCTGTGCCTGTTTTCAAAATATCCATGATGTAATCAGGATCTTTTGCAAGTTCCATACGACGTTCACGAATTGGGGTAATCAGTTCCTTCAACACGCCTTCAAGGCGTTTTTTCACAGTACCATCACCTAAGCCACCACGACGATAATGTGCTTTGAGTTCTTCAACTTCTTCTTTGTTTGGATCAAAAGCATCTAAATAAGTAAATACAATATTGCCTTCGACTTGACCTGGATCTTCAATACGTAAGTGGTTTGGGTCAGTGTACATTGCATTAACTGCTTTTTTGATGTCTTTATCTGATGCATCAAGCACAATCGTATTACCCAACGATTTAGACATTTTGGCTTTGCCATCAAAGCCTGGTAAACGGCCTACGTTCGAAAGTAGCGCTTTACACTCTGGAAGTAATTCTTGACCAATTTGGCGGTTTAAACGACGCACGATTTCATTGGTCTGTTCGATCATTGGAATCTGGTCTTCACCCACAGGTACAACCGTTGCTTTAAATGCGGTGATGTCTGCTGCTTGTGCAACTGGGTAGCATAGGAAACCCGCTGGGATATCACGCTCAAAACCACGCATCTGAATTTCAGATTTGATCGTGGGGTTACGCTCTAAACGAGATACGGTCACAAAGTTGAGATACAACATGGTCAGTTCGTTCAGTGCAGGTAAGCTGGATTGCACACAAATGGTGGTTTTGGTTGGGTCAATACCCACGGCTAAGTAATCAGTAGCAACTTCAATAATATTGCGGCGTACTTTTTCAAAGTTATCAGCATTGTCTGTGAAAGCTTGCGCATCTGCTAAGAGTAAATGCTGATGGTGAGAATCCTGTAAACCTACGCGAGAACGTAAAGATCCTACAAAGTGCCCTAAATGAAGTTGTCCCGTTGGACGGTCGCCTGTCAAAATCACAGGACGGTTGTCTTGATTACTCATTACTTATTTCCAAAGTCGTCTTAGCGACATGCTATTTTCAAAGAATGCAGACATTGTACGGCATAATCTTTTTGAATGTCAGTGTTAAAAAAATGGGAGCGAAAAAAATATAAAATTCAGGCAAATTTCAAAAAACAAATATTCAAAAGGCTAAATCACAGATTAAAATGTCAAAATTCTTAAGATGGATAAAAATAAATGGCGAGTAGCTTATTAATATTACTAGACGATATTGCCACGATATTAGATGACGTTGCTGTCATGAGTAAAATGGCAGCGAAGAAAACAGCAGGGGTTCTTGGTGATGACTTAGCTCTAAATGCGCAGCAGGTGAGTGGAGTTCGTACTGACCGTGAGTTGCCTGTAGTTTGGGCGGTGGCCAAAGGCTCATTTATTAATAAACTGATTTTAGTCCCTGCTGCGCTGTTGATTAGTGTGGTTGCCCCGTGGTTGATCACGCCTTTACTTATGATTGGTGGTTTATTTCTATGCTATGAAGGGGTGGAGAAAGTTTTACACAGCCTGCATCATAAAAAAGCCAAAACTGAAGAAGAAGCTAGTCATGAAATAGCAGCGATTGAAACGGATTTGGCAACTTTTGAAAAAGATAAGGTCAAAGGGGCGATTCGTACCGACTTTATTTTGTCGGCAGAAATTGTGGTAATTTCATTAGGAACTGTAGCTGCTGCTACTTTTTCGACCAAAGTCATGGTGCTATCCGTAATTGCTATCATTATGACAGTAGGGGTATATGGTTTTGTCGCAATGATTGTCAAAATTGATGATTTGGGATTGTATTTGACTGAACAGGCGTCTTCTGTGAAGCAAAGTATTGGTCGTGGTTTATTGGCTTTTGCACCGAAGTTGATGAAGACTTTGACCATTGTGGGAACGATCGCGATGTTTTTGGTGGGGGGGGGCATCATTTCGCATGGTGTGCCTTTATTACATCATTTCACTGAAGGTTCAGTGGATTATGCTGAACATATCCCAACTGTGGGTAGCATCGTAGGTGCATTGACACCAACACTGATAAATCTGGTGATTGGTTTTGTGGCGGGTTTGATTGTTTTAGCTATCGTAAGTTTGATTAAAAAAGTTTGGCCGACGTCAAAAAAGGCATAAACTGAATCAGTTAGGCATGAATTAGAAAAAGGAAGCGCGCTATGCGTTGGAAGGGACGTCGAGTCAGTAGTAATGTAGAAGATCGTCGCGGTGGTGGTGGTGTTAAAGCAGGTGGGATCAGCATCTTAGGGTTGATTGTGGCATTTGTGGCATGGAAGTTTTTGGGCGTCGACCCACAGCAGGCGTATCAAGCCACCAAGCAAGTGACGGCTCAAACGGGAGCATCTGAAACTCAAGGTTTGGAGAATCCGACACCTGACCAGCAAGAGGCTATTGAATTTGTTGGGACAGTACTGGCAGATACCGAGGACACGTGGAGCCAAGTGTTCCAACAGCAGTTAGGGCAGCAATATGTCCCACCGAAGTTGGTGATGTTTTCTGGCGCGGTGAATTCAGGTTGTGGTACTGCTCAATCTGCGATGGGGCCATTTTACTGCCCTGCAGATCAAAAAGTATATATCGACACCGCTTTCTTTAAAGATATGCGTACGCAGATGGGGATTGGTGGTGAACAAAACCAAACCGAACTGAACCGTCAAGACCAAGCGGGTGACTTTGCTCAAGCTTATGTCGTCGCGCATGAAGTCGGGCATCATATTCAGACGCTTTTGGGTATTTCTGAACAGGTGCAGCAGGCACGTGCGCAGGGTTCACAAACTCAAGCTAATGCTTTATCAGTACGCCAAGAGTTACAAGCTGACTGTTTAGCGGGTGTCTGGGCGCATCATAATAATCAACGTACTCAGTTCTTAGAACAGGGTGATATTGAAGAAGCCATGGATGCTGCAAATAAGATTGGCGATGATTACTTGCAAAAGCGTGCAACTGGTCAGGTTGTGCCAGATAGCTTTACCCATGGAACCAGTCAGCAACGTATGAAATGGTTTGAGACAGGATTCAAATCTGGCCAGCTCAACAGTTGTGATACCTTTAATCAGGCAATTTAAGCTATTTGTAATAAAAAAAGGCGATTAAACGCCTTTTTTTATTTCGATATATTGGATTTTTATCGGTTTAAGAATTGTTTAAAGTTTCGTGCAATACGCACGCTCACATAAAGTGCGATGAGTGCAAATAGCAATACACCAAAAATCACATACTTTAAGTTACTCACATCGGCACGGTAAAATTGTTGAATCTGCTCTGCTGTGTAACGCAACGTTTTGATTTGCTGAGTACGAGTGTCGAGATAACTGACTTGTTGGATATAATTAAACGGACCTGCTTTGAAAAGTTCAATGGATTGAATTTGACGGGTATGTTGTTCGTTGTAGTCATCTACACAAATATCAGTTAAATAATGATCGCAACTGAGTTTAGCAATATAGCCTTGATTTGCCACATGCAAATAAATATGCTCATCTGGGGCTTTATTATTTGAAAGTAAAACCAAAGTTTGCTCAGGGCTAGAGTTCATTTTAAAAGTTTGTGCTGCGGCAAAATTCTGGTCTGCTTGCCAGATATCTTTGCCTTTAGCAAAACAAGTCAAAAACAACGCAAAAGTTGTTAAGAAAATAATCAGTGCGAAGAACATTCGAAAGACTGTTTTAAAGGTGAATGGCATAGGAGATCAAACTTTAAAAATGGGGAAGATCACGCATAAAAGACATGCATCGGCACTATGTTAATTCATCATCAAAAGAAATGTTAAAAAAATTATTTTTTTCGGGCGTTGAACTGAAAAATGATTAGAATATTTTGACGAAGCATGTTTATGGCATCATTATTTATGGTCTAAATAAGGATCTAAAGTCGTAATCAGCCCCACCGCCCAATTTGGAAGTTCAATGGGAAATTATTTTTTTCTACAAGTTTTTACCGTTATTTTTGCATTATCTATTGCAACCACTATTTTTAATAAACGTATTTTAGGTTTTCCCCAAGCCATCGGCGTGCCGATTGTTTCTGCTATTTTTGTCTTTATTTTGCAGTGGGGTGCAAGTCTGCTAAGTGGCAATCAGTTTATAACCATCAATATTCATAACATTGAAGATGCTGTACGGCACATTGATTTTTATGACTTTCTAATCAATGGTGTGATCTGCTTCATTTTGACCTCATCCGCATTGAAGTTCAAAGTTTCAGATTTACGTAGTCATTGGAAACCGATCAGTATTTTAGCCAGTATTGCGCTGGTATTGTGTGCCGTGTTCTTTGGGGTGGCGCTCTATGGTTATCAGTTCCTGATTGGGCAGCATGTCGATTTATTGGTACTTTTACTGTTGGGTGCCGCATTGGGTGCAACGGATCCGATTGGGATCAAAGGCGTGCTCAGTTCTATACGTGCACCACATCATTTAATGGTCAAGCTCGAAGGCGAATCACTGTTTAATGATGCGATGTGTATTGCCTTGTTTATGACTTTATTAAATGTCTTACAAGGTGAAAACTTTACTGTTATAGGTGTATTACAGACCTTACTCTATGAAATCTTTGTCGCTGTTATTATTGGTTGGGCATTTGGTTTAGGAATTCTACGTTTACTGCGTGGTAAGCACGAAATGGAATCCCTCATTTTAACCACAGCACTCTTGGCTTGTGGTTCGTATTTGGTTGCATTGTTTGCGCATGCCTCAGCACCGATTGCATGCGTTATAGGTGGTTTGATCGTAGGGAACAAGTGGAAAGAAATTTTACAAGAACGTGAAATACGTGAAGTAAACCATTTTTGGCATACGGTTGAAGGGATTATCAACTCGTTCTTATTTACCTTAATTGGTTTGGAACTGTTTATTTTAGATCTCAGTTTTAGTTTGATCTTTGGTGGCATCGTCGCTTTTATTATTCTGCATGCTTCACGTTTTGCAGCCAACTATTTATCTTTTGCTTTTTTCCCATCTTTCCGTAAGAAAAGCTATAACGGTAGTTTGGCTATTCTGTCATGGGGTGGGGTACGTGGGGGAATTTCTCTAGCGCTGATCTTAGCTGTTGCCAACGTACCCGAGTTGAGCGAATACAGCAGTATCCTGATAGGCTATACCTTTATCGCAGTGTTGCTCTCAGGGGTTGTTTGTGGTTTGGGATTACCAGCAGTTATGAATGCTTTTTACTACAATCCGAATGAGGAAAAGACTGGTTTTAAGGGCTGGTATCAACGATTATGCAATAGAATGAACCGTAAAGGGTTTAAGTACATCATAGGTGAAGATACGCAAGGCAATGAAACTATTATCGTTTATCAGCCAGAGGCCTTGATTGATATTAAAGCTGATGATGGTATTGCAGCAGTGCATAATCCTGAGCGAGTCCAAGAAGTGAAACGTTTGGAAAGTCCTGATAATTTTTAGTTATTTGGCTGTACTAATACCATAATTGAGACATAGATGTTCTTTTATACATTTAATAGATGATGAAACGTATTGAGTTTCATTTATATCAGGCATTTTCAGAGAATATTAAATTTCAATGAAAATGCTTTTTTGTTTGATTACTTTTGATTTGGGAAAGAAATGGATTAGATGCAGTCTGCATGTAATGGTTATTTGACTGTATTAGAGCTCTTACAAAAGTCAAAAAATGATTATTCACTGGCAACAAAATAAGTGTCGAAAGTCACTTCTCTCTTGGTGATAAGGTGAGGATGAAGGGATATTCTTCATATAAATACTATCTCTAACCTTGCCCTTTAAAAAGGAGAGAGAACGTTCATTATGATTTCAATACAGCTCAAAAAACGACTTATGCAAGAACGCTATTAATCTGCTCGTATTGTGGATGGTGAGCCGTAAATATAAGGATGAGTAAGAGAATAAAAAGATGGTATGTGAAACGAACTAAATGACACAATCGAATAAAGTGGCACTTACAGGGGTGTAAGTGCCAAATCGAGTTATTCTGTTACTTCTACAGTCACGCTATAGGTGTAGGTTTGAGCGGCAGGTTGTTTGGTACTGTCTGGGCTTGCTTCTGGATAGGCTGTCGTAATTAAATAAATACCAGCTTCATTAAATTTAACCTCCACTTCACCTTTAGCATTGGTTTTTACAGGTGGTTGGTCGCGTTTTGCATTTGGTTGGTAACTACTTGCACCTTTAAATACATCAACCTCTAAGTTAGGAACGGCTTTGCCATTCATCAAAACTTGTGCTTTTAATGATTCGCCTGTAAATAGCTCATTAGGATGAGTTAAAAACTTAAACTCAAAACCTTTGTTTTCAACATTCGGGATTGGGCTTGGTTTGCCTTTGGTCACAAAACTTTCAGCAATATAGATATTGGTTGTTTGTACGGTTTTTGCATTTGCAGGAACTTGGTCTTCAGCAACAAAACGAGGCGGCTGATTTGCAGGGGCTTTTTGTTCAGCATTTGCTGGCGGTTGTTGCATTGGTGCTGCATTTGCAGGACGTGGTGGGCGTACACGTAGCCAATGCCCATCAACTAAAGCGTATTTGGTTGGGTTCCCCGTCGCCTCTTTTGTACGGATCCGATAGGTGCCGTCATCGTTTAAATTGAACTCAGCGATATTAAATTTTTTCAGTTCTGCTGCGGCGTTGATTGATTCAGTTTTACCATTGGGATTTGTAACTTGATAACTGGTTTTGAAGTTACGGCTTGGAACAAAGAATTTTTCTACAGTGATACTACTTTGGAAACTTACACTATCAGATTTACTATCAAATACTTCTGGCAATAAAAAAGGGCTAGCGGTATGAGCAAAACTTAATGTTGGTAGCGCAGACAGTAATGCAATCGTAATGAACTGACGCATGAGACTTCCTTATAAAGATAAATAAGCAAAAATGGCAAATATTTGTGACAATTTACTTGATAACGAGTATCAATTTCAATATTATTTCGATAAATTTTTAATCAGCCATCTGAAAAAATAGATGATCAATTAAAAGTTATTTCCCTTGTTTGTGTAGCGTCTAAATTTTGATTGATCTTATTGATTTTACTGAAAATATGGTCAGTATTTAAACTGTGATATCGCTAAACACCAGATGAGCATTAAGATAGAGTTAAGAACATTACTTTAAAATTTATACAGCACTAAATTTGAAGTAAGTCTTGGAGCATGGAACCCCTAGTATGTCATCAACTCAACAACTTTTCCGCCCAGTACAGATAATCTTCCGTTTATCACCGTTGATGGCAGCGTTGGCTGTATTCATGTCACCAATCACAGCGACTCAAGCCAATGAGCAAAGTCTCAGTGAGAATGCAATACAACAGTTATCCGAGTCAGTTCAAGCCCCAAGTTATCGTTTCCATCAAGATCATGTGCTAGGCACTTCTTTAGATGTTGTGGTTACGACATCTCAGCAACAAGATGCAGAAAAAGCATTACAAGCGATTCAGACAGAAATTGCTCGACTTGATCAAGTTCTCTCGGTTTGGCGTGATGATAGTGAAATTAGCCAATTAAATCGTGAACACCAAATTTCGGCTTCATCTGAGCTTTATGATGTTGTCGCAGCTTGTGAACAATGGCGCAGTGCAACGTGTGGTGGTTTTGATGCACGTTTGGGGCAATTGACCCAGCTATGGGAACAAAGCAATCAAGTTCAACGTTTGGATGACAATACTCAAGAATCATTATTGCGTCAGTTACAAACTCAGAGTATTGAACTGAATCCTGTAACCAAGCAGATTAAAACACCATCAGCAGTTAAAATCGTACCTGATGCTTATGCTAAAGGTTATGTGATTGATCGTGCTTTGTTGGCTGCAAAACAAGCTGTGCCACATTTACAAGGGATTCTGATTGATATTGGTGGTGATATGCGTGTTTGGGGGCAATCACCTCAACAAGCAGGCTGGAAAGTCGGTATACAAGACCCGAATGAACGTTTTGATAATGTCGCACCAACTCAGGTACTCAACCTGAAAGATCAAGCGGTGGCTTTCAGTGGTCAAGGCTATCGTGGATTCGCAGATCAATCACATTTGTTAAACCCACACACAGGGCAACCGATTCAGAACGTTGAACAATGTGTTGTCGTTGGACAATGTGCTGCTGATTCAGATGCATTGGCAACGGCATTAACCGCAATGCCTGCGCATGAAGGCATGCAATTGATTGAACAATTGGTGGGTTATGAGGCTCAACTTGTTGCAACAGATGGTACACGTTATCAAAGTTCAGGCTGGTCATCCTTAATTGATGCCAATCAACCTGCTCTAATGCGTCATGTTGCGGCGAATGGCGCAGCAACCGCTTGGCCAAAGGGCTATCAAGCTCAAGTAGAAGTAAATATTCCAAAGATTGCTGTCGATAACTATCGTGCACCTTATGTTTCAGTTTGGGTCACGGACAGTGATAAAAAGATTGTGCGCACTCTAGCGGTTTGGGGTAAAGATGAGAAGTGGATTAACTCTAACTATGTTTGGTGGCGTCGATATGGTCGTCAAATGCCAAACCTAGATGCAGTTGCAAAACCTTCACGTCAACCAGGACAATATAAGTTGGCGTGGGATGGTAAAGACGAAGTGGGTAAAATGGTGAAAGCGGGTAAATATATCATTCATATTGAAACCTCGCGTGAACATGGTGATCACTCTTATCAAACCATTGAGTTGAATGTCACACCAAAATCAGCGACACAAACGCTTCCTGCTCAAGCAGAAATTGGTACAGTTAAACTGAATTTCCAACGTGGTGCTTAAGCTTTAGCATCACTCCATCTATGAGGCTAGTCCCTTGTATCAACGCCGTGATTTTTACCGCCATGCACGTTATGTGCATGGTTGGCTTTCTGCCTTTGCCTTTATCGTTTTGATCTTCTTTGCTGCCACAGGTCTATTTCTCAATAACCCTGATTGGTTTAAATCAAAGAATGAAGAGCAGACCACCACATTCACTTTGCCGCCAACACTGGTTGAGTCTCTGCAAAAACAAGAGAACCCAAGTCAAAGTATTGTTGAATATGTTCGTACAAAACAACCTTTGATTGGTCGTTATAAAAGTAGCGAAGTGATGGATGGTGAAGTGATGATTCGTCTCGAAAGCCCAGCAGGTTCAACAGATCTATGGGTATTGCTCGACAATGGTGATGTTGAGATGACGCAGAAACCAGCCACTACTGTTTCACTATTGAATGATCTGCATCGTGGAAAAAACGTTGGAACAGCTTGGCATTGGTTAATTGATATCAGTGCAATCATCATTATTTTATTATCGTTGGCAGGCTATATTCTGTTCCTGACCATTAAAACCCGTTTAGTGACGCATCTGCTTTTAACGGCATGTAGTTTATCGGCAATTATTTTGCTCATTTGGTCTGCTATTTAAGGTGAAAGGATGACTCAAGCTGTACTGACGATTATTGTGATATTGGCAATATTATTGAGCCTACATCTTTTTATAATCGTTTGGTTGTTATGGCAACAACGTCATGCTAAGCAAAAAGCGAATCAAGATCACCCTGCTTATTTAGTGGTGTATGCCAGTCAATCGGGACATGCTGAATCTTGGGCAAAGCATACGACTGAGCAATTACGTTTAATTGATCATCACACTACAATTCGAAATATTCAAGAATTGAGCATTGCTGATTTAACCGAACATCAACGAATTCTATGGGTGGTGAGTACCTATGGAGAAGGTGATGCACCTGATGCAGCTCAGTCATTTGTCCATAAAATATTGTCCCAATCTTTAGATTTATCGCATTTATCATTTGCAGTGCTTGCATTGGGCGATAAACGCTATGCGAATTTTTGTCAGTTCGGACAAACATTGGAACAATGGTTATTGAAGCAACAAGCACAGACTTTATTTCCGACGGTTCTTGTGGATCAACTCAATAGTCATGATTTAGAACAATGGTTACTGGGCTTGGAGCAGTTAACCACCACTCAGTTTTCAGCGCTATCCATTGAAAAAGAGAGTGTGGAATTAAAATTTGCTCATCGCCAATGCCTGAATAAAGGCAGTATCGGGGACGCAATTTATAAAATTCAGTTGAGTTTCGAACAAGATTTGGTTTGGTCGTCAGGTGATATTTTAGAAATTCAATGTGAAAATAATACGACTGATATTCACGATTTTTTAGTAGCACAACAGCAAAAAGATGCAGTGGATTTCATTCCTCAACTACGCCGCTTAAATTTAAGAAAACTACCACCTAGAGCCTCGCTTCCATTTGCAGAATGGATTACACAATTTGAATCTCTAGCTCAGCGTGAATATTCGATTGCGAGTTTGCCTGAAAATGGTTTAATCGAATTGGTGGTGAGGCAACAACAGACTGAATCAGGTTTAGGATTAGGTTCAGGTTGGTTGACAGTGGGGTTGGAGCAAGATCAATCACTGCAAGCCAATATTCGTCATAATCCAAGTTTCCACTTAGCTCATGATGAGCGACCACTGATTTTAATTGGCAATGGTACGGGAATCGCAGGTCTAGTTGCACATTTACGCCAACGCGAGCATTGGGGATATAAAAACAATTGGCTCATTTTTGGTGAAAGGCAGCAGCAGTTTGATCATTTATATCAAACAGAAATTCGCTATTGGCAGCAGCATGGTTTTCTGGAGCTTGTGGATTATGCTTTTTCACGTGATCAAGCTGAAAAAGTCTATGTTCAAGATTGTCTAAGAACACAATCGGTTCAATTACAAGCATGGATTGCACAAGGCGCAGCGATATATGTCTGTGGTAGTTTACAAGGCATGGCGAGCGGAGTGGATCAAGTCCTCAAAGAGATTCTAGGGCATGAACACGTAGAACAGCTTAAGCAGCAACAGCGTTATCAACGCGATGTGTATTAAGTCTTTCGATTAGTCAGGTTGGGCTAAGACTAGTGCTTTAATCTTGTCAGCTTTCTCAAAATGATTCAGTCGATGTTCGATGATCCACCAATGAGCAGCTTCCATTAAGCGTTCAGGATCATCATTTTTATTGGCAAAAAAGGCATAGAAAGAAAGTCCAACGTTACTGCCTTTTTTTGCAATTTTTTCATCGCAGACCTGCACGATTTTGGCTTTTAGTTCGGCTCTCATATTATCCTCTAAGCACTGATGAAAGTAGAACGCAGATCATAGCATTCCCAATATCAGGAATTTTCATAATTCGATTTTTAATACCTAGCTTGAAATCTAAAAAGCCAACTATAAGAATAGCTGGCTTGTGTTGATCAAGAATAAACCTAGCAGAGAAATTTAGAACTTCTTCTCTAGAGAGAATTGGAAACTAGGCATGCCTTGGTTGGTTCTTGCTTGATATAAACTGCCGTCAGACTGATTGGTCAATCGTTCTTTATAATCCGTGCTTAATACATTGTTCAGATTCAAACTTGCTGCCCAACCATGAGTAAAGCGTTTAGTTGCACTCAGATCTACACCAAAGCGTTCATTGGTGGTTCGATCATAAGGTTGACCATCTAAACCACGCGTAAATTCAGGTGTATAGCTCACATTGATACTGGTAGAAAGTTGCCAAGGCTTAAAGTTATAAGATAAACCTGCGCTTGCATTGTAGGGAGCAACATCACTCACTAAACGTTGATTGTGTTGCTCATCTTCGACTTTGGCACGGATGGTTGACACTTGCCCATTCAGCATAAATGAATGACCCGCATCCGTTTGTTTCAACGCATAACGCCCAGAAAGTTCAACTCCATACGTTGTTGCTTCATTTTTGTTTTGTGGACGTTCAACATAGCGAGCGCCTTCAAGTGCAATCACTTTCTCGATATAGTCTTTAATTTTACGGTGATACGCCGTTAAGCTAACACCACCACTTGCTGAGTCATAAGCCAGTGTTGATTCGGCAGCACGGATTTTTTCTGGTTTTAAGTTTGGATTGCCACCGCGATCAGGGTTGTTTAATGAACCCGCATCACTATCTGTAGAAACAGTCACATTCGAAACAAGGCGTTCAGTCTTTGGAGTGTTAAACGCTTGGCTGAGATTGGTTTGGATCGACCATTGCTCAGTCAGGTCAAAACGGTAAGCCAGTACAGGACTCAAATGTTGATCTTGATAATTGACTAAACCTGAGCGTTTTAACCATTCTTGGCGCGCACCCAAAGTCACAGTTTGACGATCTGTAAAACGCCAACTTCCTTCTGCATATAGAGCATAGCGTTGTTCATCTAAGCTTTCGCTGACATTGCTCTCTAGATTATTACTACGTAGGTCAGTACCAAATTTAATTTGACGATCTGGGTCTAATTTACGCATACCATCATAAGCTAAACCATATTCATGAATGGTTTCATCGGTATAAATGGTATTTTGAGGTGAGCGTGTGAGTTGAGTTTCGGTTTGGCGTTCAGCAGATAATTTGATTTTATCGCTGAGATCTTTGTCTTTACGCTCATAACGTGTGTTTAAACGAATGCTATCATTTTTATCATCTTGAGTTTGATTGGTAGAAGAACCTTCTATTTTCATGTTGCGATAGGATAATTCAGCAATCAATTTTTGTTGATCATCAAGCTCATATTCCAAACGTGGCATAAACATCTGCATGGTACGGTTAAGAGTACGTAATTGCTCTCGCGTTTCAGTTGCAGTTGCAGTTTTAGTAAGCGACGTATTATCAACCCACATTTGATTTGCAGCAACACTATATGACCAAGCATTGTCACGGCCATCGGCTTGGACACTGATTTTCTGCTCACTCTTAGATTGTTTTTCAGAGCTTTCATACTTGCCATAACCGACTTTGACTGAACCACTTAAGCGATTATTCAGAGGTTCTTTTAGAATAATATTGATCACGGCTGATGATGCAACGGAAGCTTGGGCAACACTTGGTTGCTTAACCACTTCAATGCGTTCAATCATTTCAGGGGTAAGGGTATCAATAATAGACATCCCACCACGAGGCCCCCCTTGTACTGGCTCACCATTAATTAGAAATGTGGGACCAGCACCACCGCGAAAACGCATTCCAGAAGCACCACCACCACCGCGAGGATCTTGCCCAGGTGTTGGAAGCTGAAAACCTGCAGAGCGGCGTAAAGCATCCATGACCGATTGATCGCCATATTGCAGCATTTCATCTCGGGTAATGACTGTTTTGGCTACAGCACTAATATCATCATCTTTTTGCTTTTGTGGCTCTTCATCCGCTTTAAAAGAGAGTGTGGGTAAAACTTTTGGGGTCGATTCATTATCAGGGGGAACACTTGTATCAAGTGCAAATATGGATGAACTGATACTGAGTAATGTAGAGCTAAGTATGCTCAGCTTTCCATAGTAGAACGGATGTCCCATTAAAATACCCCAAAGAAAAATCAAATTATTTTGTATGTAGCGTAGTGTAAAATTATGTAGAAAAATGCAACTTTTTCTAAAATAATTATAGTTGCACGCGAATTTTTAGAAAATTGTTATTCGTGACTTTATGGTGAGTTATTTTTAGTCGTCAAAAAAAGGATGGGTCTGCATGGCGGAGGCGATAGTTAAAGAATTGGCACCCATGATTTTTCAAGTGATTGCCCAAATTCCGTATGGTCGTGTAGCGAGTTATGGACAAATTGCACGCTTAGCGGGCATCCCAAAACATGCACGTTTGGTGGGCTATGTGCTGAAACATATGGATGCAGACAGTAGTTTGCCTTGGTATCGGGTCATTAACTCACAAGGGAAAATTAGCCTAAGTAAACTCAATGATCAGGGACAGAATATTCAAGCACAGTTACTTATGGCAGAGGGTATTTTAGTGATTGGGGATAAAGTGAAAATGAAAGAGTTTCAATGGAATATTTAAAATAGACATGCTCTACCTCCGTGGAAGTAGAGCATTTGATATATTACTGACGAACAACTAAAACAGGAATGTGCGCTTCACCTAAAACACTTTGCGCAACGCTACCTAGGAATAAACGCTTTAAACCTGTACGACCATGAGAGCCGATCACAATCAAATCTGCCTTAGATGTTTCAGCTTCTCTGATAATTTCACGGTGAATCACCTGACCTTCAAGTAGTTTTGCTTCAACAGGAATATCGAGATCACTAAATTTAGCTGCTGCTTCCTCTAATGTTTTTAAAACTGAAGTACGCGCACGTTCAATTAAGTCATTGGTTTGAGTTGCAGAAATATATTCAGCCGCAATATAAGGGTCAAGTGCAAGCACCTGAACGACTGTAATTTTACCGCCAAATGCTTTTGCAAGTTCAGCCGCTTGCGCAACTGCTGCATATGAAGTTTCGGAACCGTCTACTGGGACTAAAATGTTTTGGTAAGCCATTGTTGTTTCTCCTTATTATCCACTCTGATTATGTACAAACTGCTGTTCTAATGTATCACTGTTCAAATACAGCCCATACCTTGATATTAGCTGTATTTTTTAAAGAATAAAACCTAGTAATTTCATACGGATATTTGTATATGAAATGCTAATTTTTCACTTCTAAATTAGCATAAAAGCGCGTGAATAATAATCAATTTAACACTAAAGTTGAATGTAAATGTAGCGTTTAGGAAACATAGGCTTTGTCTAAAAAATAGCTTATATTTATGAATAACTTACTATATTTATAAATATGATGACAGATACAAATCAATTGAATTGGCAACGGACAAATTTAGAGAATGTTGAAACTGCTTGGGAGGGTGATCTTTGGGATCGTAAGCGTTTGGGTGTTCAACTGACGAATTATGTTGGTCGTTTGCAGTTAATTTTGAATCATGATCTGAATATAGAAAATACGTTTATAGATCAGCTACTGAATGCTTATAATGTTGCTAGAAACAGTAATGACTCAGAATATCAACTGAGTGTTTTTTTAAGAAATGTCTCAATCTGTGATTTTGATCATTCAAATAATTTTATAAAAAATTGGGAAAATTATATTAAAAGAGGACTTTAACTTTCTATAAAATTGGTTATAGCGTTAATATCATCCGTCTGTAACTGCTCACGCATCTTTAAAAACTGCTTTTCATCTAGGTCATAGAGCTTCAGTGCAAGCAGTTTTTCGATGTCTGCTTCGGGAAAGCGATATTTAATAATCTTGGCAGGTACTCCACCCACAACAGCATAGGGTGGAACATCTTTGGTCACGACAGCACCTGTTGCTACTACAGCACCTTCACCTAATTTCACACCTTGCATAATCATGGCACGAGAGCCAATCCAGCATCCATCGCCAATGATGGTATTACCTGCGGGAACAAAACTACGCGTATCAAAGGGAAAAGCTGAAATCCAGTCAGTACGATGCAGTTGGTTACCGCCCATCATAATGACGCATTCTGCACCAAAACAAACGAAATTGCCGATATAGAGCTGATCAATCGGTTTATCTATGGTTGAAGGCTTATCATGTAAATAACGCACGACACAACGTTCAAAACCCTGATCCCAATACGCTGAGTAGTAAGAATAATTCCCTTTAATGTGAATATTCGGATTCTTCACCGTTTTAGAGATGAACTCAAACTCACACCAGTGTTTGACAGGAGAATTGATCAAAGGTTCAGACATAGAATGATAACATTGCAGGGTGTAGGGAATTATAACAAATAAAAGTCTTGCTTTGAAAAAGAGAGGGGAATGAATGCTTTAAATCTAACACTCTCTTGTTTGATGTACCTCATCCTAACCGTATTCTTTAGATGGAAGGAGTATCCATGGTGAATTAAATTTTGGGTTTTGGTAGGCAGGTTTGTATATCTTAAACCCATCGCATTTTTGTAATGAAATTTCCCTTGCCATAATAAGAGGATAAAGGAGAGGTATTTTGGGAAATATAAAAACAAAAAACCCCTCAATCGAGGGGTTCTTACAGCCGTAAATATCAAAGAAACTTAGATATATGCAACTTTTACAATTTCGTATTCAACTTCACCTTGAGGTGTTTGAATTTTTACTTCGTCGCCTTCGCTTTTGCCCAAAAGGCCACGTGCGATAGGAGAGTTCACTGAAATTTTATTGATTTTAAAATCAGCTTCGTCATCACCCACGATCATATAGGTCTTTTGTTCTTCGGTATCTAAGTTTTCGATAGTGACTGTCACCCCAAAAACTACACGACCGTTTTGTTCAAGTTCTTTGACATCAATCACTTGAGCTGCACCCAATTTGCCTTCGATGTCTTGAACACGACCTTCACAGAAACCTTGTTGCTCACGGGCAGCATGGTATTCCGCATTTTCTTTTAAATCCCCGTGCTCACGTGCTTCAGCAATTGCCGCAATAATACGTGGACGTTCAATACTTTTTAATTGATGTAATTCTTTCTCTAAGGCTAACTTGCCTTGGGGAGTCATAGGATAACGTTGCATTGTTGTCCCTCAAGTCTGTGAGTGTAAAAAATATAGGTTTATAAATGAAAAAAGCCCGCCACCGAGAGGTGACGGGACTTCTCGGTAAACGAATTAACCTACAGTTTGTAAATCTTGCAAACGGTATACATCCATTGGCAATTGAATCGCAAAAGCTTGGCATACAGCATCAGCACCGTTCAAGGTCGTTGTGTTATACACTTTCGCTTGAAGCGCTGAACGACGAATCGAGAACGAATCTTGTTGAGCTTGTTTGCCTTCAGTTGTATTGATAATGAGGTGAACTTCGCCATTTTTCAAGCGGTCCACGATATTAGGACGACCTTCAGTGACTTTATTTACACGTTCACACTCAATACCAGCAGCTTTAATAAACTCGTAAGTACCGCCAGTTGCAAGTACTTTGAAACCAAAGTCTACTAATTTTTTCGCAATACCAACAGCACGAGGCTTGTCTGAGTCACGCACAGAGATAAATGCATGCTTTACTTCGCCTTCTGTAGGAAGACCCGGTACGCGTTCATTCGAGCCTAACACAGCTTTGTAGAAGGCTTCACCAAATGTTTTACCTACACCCATGACTTCGCCTGTAGATTTCATCTCAGGGCCAAGAATAGGGTCAACACCTGGGAATTTGTTGAATGGGAACACCGCTTCTTTTACAGAGAAGTGAGTCGGGATGATTTCTTTTGTGAATCCTTGAGATTCTAAAGACTGACCCGCCATACAACGTGCAGCAACTTTCGCTAAAGACTCACCGATACATTTAGAAACGAATGGTACAGTACGCGACGCACGTGGGTTCACTTCTAGGATGTAAACGTCTTCGCCTTTCACAGCAAACTGTACGTTCATCAGACCAACCACGCCAAGCTCTTTCGCCATAGCAACAGTTTGACGACGCATTTCGTCTTGGATTTCAACTGATAGCGAATATGGAGGAATCGAACATGCTGAGTCACCTGAGTGAATCCCTGCTTGTTCAATGTGCTGCATAATGCCGCCAATCACAACGTCTTTACCGTCAGATACACAGTCTACGTCAACTTCGATCGCATCATCTAAGAAACGGTCAAGAAGAACAGGCGCTTCATTTGATGCTTGAACTGCATCACGTAAGTAGCGTTTAAGCTCTTCGTCGTTGTATACGATTTCCATCGCACGACCACCGAGTACATAAGAAGGACGTACCACAAGTGGGTAGCCTACTTTCGATGCTTCAGCCATACCTTCTTCAGCAGATTTTACGATGCTGTTGTTTGGCTGACGAAGTTGAAGACGTTGAATCATTTGTTGGAAACGTTCACGGTCTTCTGCACGGTCAATCGCATCTGGTGATGTACCAATAATTGGCGCACCCGCTTCTTCCAAAGCACGAGCCAATTTAAGCGGAGTCTGACCACCATACTGAACGATAATGCCTTTTGGCTTTTCAGTACGTACGATTTCAAGTACATCTTCCAAAGTGATTGGTTCGAAGTACAAACGATCAGATGTGTCGTAATCCGTTGAAACTGTTTCAGGGTTACAGTTCACCATGATGGTCTCGTAGCCATCTTCACGCATTGCAAGCGCTGCGTGTACACAGCAGTAATCGAATTCGATACCTTGACCAATACGGTTAGGACCACCACCGATCACCATGATCTTATCTTTGTCAGATGGGTTTGATTCACATTCTTCATCGTAAGTTGAATACATGTATGCAGTGTCAGATTCAAACTCTGCTGCACAAGTATCCACACGTTTGTAAACTGGAGTCACGCCCAAGTTCCAACGGTGCTTACGGAATTGTTTTTGTGAAATACCCATTAAGTTCGCGATGCGAAGGTCAGATAAACCTTTACGTTTGAACGAACGAATGTTATTCGCATTCAAATCACCAAAACCTAGGGTTTTGATTTCATTTTCAGTTTTGATGATGTCTTCGATTTGGATTAAGAACCAACGGTCAATTTTGGTTGCTTCAAAAACATCGTCTAAGCTAAAACCGTGACGGAAAGCATCAGCTACATACCAAATACGCTCAGGACCCGGAACTTTAAGCTCTTGAAGAATCTTTTCGCGTGCGCCTTCAGCACCCACTTCGATTTTTTCGTCAAAACCAGAAACACCCACTTCAAGACCACGAAGTGCTTTGTTTACAGACTCTTGGAAGTTACGACCAATTGCCATGACTTCACCCACAGATTTCATCTGTGTCGTTAAAGTCGCGTCTGCTTGTGGGAATTTTTCAAAGTTGAAACGTGGAACTTTAGTTACCACGTAGTCAATGGCAGGTTCGAATGACGCAGGAGTAGTACCACCTGTGATGTCATTTTTCAATTCATCAAGGGTATAACCAACAGCCAGCTTCGCAGCGATTTTTGCAATCGGGAAACCTGTTGCTTTTGATGCAAGAGCAGATGAACGTGATACACGTGGGTTCATCTCGATGATCACCATACGGCCAGTATTCGGGCAAATACCGAACTGAACGTTAGAACCACCCGTTTCCACACCAATTTCACGAAGAACTGCTAAAGACGCATTACGCATCAATTGATATTCTTTATCTGTCAATGTTTGCGCAGGTGCAACAGTGATTGAGTCACCTGTATGCACGCCCATTGGGTCAAAGTTTTCAATTGAACAAACGATGATACAGTTGTCGTTTTTGTCACGAACAACTTCCATCTCGTATTCTTTCCAACCAATTAAAGATTCATCAATCAATAATTGTTTAGTTGGTGAAAGGTCGAAACCGCGTTCACAGATTTCAAGGAATTCTTCACGGTTATATGCGATACCACCGCCTGAACCACCCATCGTGAATGACGGACGGATAATGACAGGGAAGCCGAAGCGCGCTTGAATCTCTAAAGCTTCTTCCATGTTTTCAGCAATCGCAGCTTTTGGACATTCAAGACCAATTTTACGCATTGCTTCATCAAACAGTTTACGGTCTTCAGCTTTTTCAATCGCTTCTTTGGTCGCGCCAATCAATTCAACATTGTATTTTTCTAAAATACCGTTGGCATCAAGTGCAAGCGCACAGTTTAATGCTGTTTGACCACCCATTGTTGGAAGGACAGCATCTGGACGCTCTTTTTCAATGATTTGCGCAACAGTCTGCCAAGTGATTGGCTCGATATACGTTGCGTCTGCCATTGTAGGGTCAGTCATAATGGTCGCTGGGTTAGAGTTCACCAAAATAACACGGTAACCTTCTTCACGAAGGGCTTTACACGCTTGCGCACCTGAGTAGTCAAACTCACATGCCTGTCCGATGACAATCGGACCTGCACCAATAATTAAGATGCTTTTAATGTCTGTACGTTTAGCCATGATCGCTTCCTTAATTACTTCTTAGATGCTTCGATAAGTTCGATGAAATGATCGAACAATGGTGCGCAGTCATGCGGACCAGGGCTTGCTTCAGGGTGACCTTGGAAGCTGAACGCTGGCTTGTCTGTACGATGAATCCCTTGAAGAGTTTGATCGAACAAAGACTTGTGCGTAGCTTTTAAGTTTGCAGGAAGTGTTTCTGCATCCACTGCGAAGCCGTGGTTTTGAGAAGTAATCATCACCGTACCATCTTCGATGTTTTGTACTGGATGGTTAGCACCGTGGTGACCGTGCGGCATTTTCACCGTTTTAGCGCCAGAAGCGAGTGCAAGAATTTGGTGACCTAAGCAAATACCAAAGACTGGTAGGTTGCGAGCGTCTTCTACAATTGTTTTTACAGCTTCAATTGCGTAGTCACATGCAGCTGGATCGCCAGGGCCGTTCGATAAGAACACGCCATCTGGATTCAACGCAAGTACGTCAGCAGCAGGAGTTTGTGCAGGTACCACAGTGAGTTTACAACCGCGGTCAGCAAGCATACGTAAGATGTTGGTTTTGACACCGTAGTCGTATGCAACAACATGGAATTTAAGTTCAGGTTGTGTAAAGCCTTTGCCTAAAACCCAAGAACCTTCGGTCCATTCGAAGCCTGTTGGGTCACAGCATTCTTTCGCTAGGTCTAAACCATTTAAACCACCAAAGGCACGAGCTTTTTCTAAAGCTTGTTCTTCAGTAATATTTTCACCAGCAAGGATGCAACCATTTTGTGCGCCTTTGTCACGTAGAATACGAGTCAATTTGCGTGTATCAATATCCGCAATCGCAACGACATTATGTTCTTTTAAGTATTCGCCTAAAGATTGCGTTGATCGGAAGTTGCTATGCAATAAAGGTAGGTCACGAATGATCAATCCATTGGCCCATACTTTATGAATTCGACCTGACTCAGCGTCTTCATCATTACAACCTGTGTTACCGATGTGTGGGTAAGTTAGAGTCACAAGTTGTTGTGCATAACTTGGGTCAGTCAAAATTTCTTGATAGCCAGTCATGGCAGTGTTGAAAACGACTTCACCAGTCGTACTACCCGATGCACCAATAGACGTTCCTTTAAAGATCGTACCATCGGCAAGGGCTAAAATTGCTGGGGTGCTCAAACCAAAGCTCCTGAAATTTAGGCTGTAAAAAAGCGAGTAGACGAAAAAAAAGGAAGGCTATCTAAAAACCTACCCTCCCTATGTCTGCTCGCTTGAACTTAACACGGCATTATACGCAACCGCACTATTAAAGTCCATGCCAATAACAAGGAATAAATAATATAAAAGACTTGTATTTTGAGGCGAAAGCTGTTTTTAAAGTTTTGTGAGGAAAATGTAACAACAAATAATTGTCTGACAAATCAAAATCTAAATTTTATCAAATCACGCTAAGCTGTCACTGTCTATATAACAACAGGAATAAAATCATGACTGAACCAAAAGCTGAACCAAAAAGAGTAGCTAAACCAAAGCCTGCGCTGAAAGAAGTCGTTGCAGAAAGCACTGAAAAGCTAGAGCAAGTGGCAAAAGAAGCATCAGAGCAAGTCACTGAAGCTGTAGTTGAGAGTAAAGAAAAGCTTGAGGCAGAAGCAAAGCAGTTGAATGCCAGTGTGCAAGAACAATTGCGTCAGTTTAAACAAGATTTGTTGCAGCGTTTAGAAACCATTAAAGGGCAGTTGGCAAATTCTCAAAAAGATATCTCAGAACTAAAAGAGTTTGTAAAAACTGAGTTTACTGCAGTTTTAGATGATTTAACTAAACTGGGCAAAGAGCTAAAAGGTGATGTCAGTGAAATTTCGGTGAAGCATAAAGATCAGTTAACAGAAACCTTTAAGCGCTCTAAAGAACATACGCTTGAGGCTTGGAATAAAGTTTCAAGTAAATAATGGTTTTGTGCTGACTTGAATTGAAATATATCCATAAAAAAGTGAGGTCAATGCCTCACTTTTTTATATGCTTAGTTTGTGTATAGCTTAGAACTGATGTAGCCAATCACGTTTGTTGTGAAAGTCGGCTTGTTGACCGCTATGCTGCATGGCATAGAACTGTTCACCTTGTGAGGTATTCAACACTGCAGATAAGCCTAGATATAGGTCAGCCCATTTCAGTTTGTGTTGCAACATAAACTCAGTCAGATCAATACTGACATTTAAACCATAGTGTGTGCGCTTCAATTGATTGAGTTCAATATCGTAAGCGACCTGTGGCGGCATATCTTCAGGATAACGATATTCCTCAAACTGATAGGCTTGCCAAGCTTGAGAAGGGGAGAGATTAATCTCGCGATAGTAGTCTTCGCCTTTTACCCCGATAAAGACTTCAAAACAGGTGTTTTCCCATAAAAAGTCTTGACGAGGATTTGAATTCACGACTTCGGGCCAGTGCATGTACACATTAGGGTCGCGTAGCCAAAAGCCGATATTGAGGGTATACGGGCTTTGTTGTTCGATCGCACCGACAAGCGAAATTGCTTGAAAACGACGATCAAATGCACTGAGTTCGTAACTTGCCATAAAAAAATTACAACTATTTTGCTGCGTGTGCGAAACGAACTAAGTTAGACAATTTGGCATTTTGTTTCGCCGCTTTTTTGTAAAGCAATGCAATTTTACCAATTGTTTGTACTACTTCTGCACCCGTAGTAGATGCAATTTCTGCAATGATTGCAGCACGTTCTTCACGGTCTTCGCCCGCGATTTTGACTTTAATCAATTCGTGGTCATTTAAAGCGCGTAAAATTTCTTCAACGACATTTTCAGTCAGACCTGAACCGCCAAGCATTACCACAGGGTTTAAAGCATGTCCGATTTGACGCAAACGCTTGCGTTCCTGAATGGATAAAGTCGCCATAAAGATAACCTAATTTTAAAAACGGCTTAGTATAACAAACTGCGCAATTAAACGCTTTATATTCTGTGGAAATAATCGATTTAGATAATAGAAAAAAACATCTAAAACCCAAGATTTGGATACAGATGTATACTGCAAGCCTAGAGAATTTAACGTACAATTAACTTTAAGAAATTTTAATGTTTTAGAGAGATATGGCAACACGCATTACCAACCAAAAGTTATCCAAAAGTAGCCGTGCGTGGATGAGAGAGCATCTCGATGACCATTTTGTGAAAAAAGCGCAAAAGGAAGGTTATCGTGCGCGTGCAGCTTATAAGTTACTTGAAATTCAAGAAAAATATAACATTATTCGTCCGGGCATGACCGTGGTTGATTTGGGTGCAGCACCTGGAAGTTGGTCTCAAATTGCAGGGAGATTGGTCGGTGATAAAGGATTGGTGGTTGCATCAGATATTTTGGAAATGGATGCTCTGCCAGATGTGACCTTCTTACAAGGTGACTTTCGCGAACAAGAAGTATTCGATAAATTGTTAAATATTTTAGATGGACGTAAAGTAGACGTTGTAATTTCAGATATGGCCCCCAATACATCAGGTAATAAGGCTGTTGATCAACCGCGCCAAATTTACCTATGTGAGCTAGCTATCGATTTTGCAACGAAAGTGCTCGGTCCAAATGGTCAATTTGTTGTAAAGGTATTCCAAGGTACAGGCTTTGACGAATTCCGTAAGCAAGTAGTCGATAACTTTGATGTGTTAAAAACAGCAAAACCTGCTGCATCACGTGCCCGATCGAAGGAAGTATTCTTAGTCGGACAAGGCCGTAAGAAGGCTTTCAAATAAAGTTTACTTGCCAAGTCGTTAAAAATTGTGCATTTTGTACCTTTTTATATTTTGCGAAGCTGATCTTCAGCAGAAACTTTAAGGTCACCCGCTAGGGCATGATCAAATTAGATTGATATGGGAATAAAGCTTTGAGCGATCTCTTCAAGAATGCCATATTGTGGCTAGTGATACTGGGTGTACTGATCCTTATTTTCAGTAACGTCAGTAGCAATGAAAAGCCGACAGCAATGAATTATTCAGAGTTTGTTGCTGCGGTGAATGCTGGTCAAATTAAGCAAGTGACAATTGATGGCGAACGAATTCATGGCCAAAAATCAAATGGTTCAGAGTTTGAAAGTATTCGTCCTGCGGTTCAAGACCCAGAGCTTATGCCTAATCTGATTAAAAACAACGTTGTCGTTGAAGGTACAGCACCACAACGCCAAGGTTTATTGATGCAACTTTTGATCGCAAGCTTCCCAGTACTTTTAATCATTTTGTTATTCATGTTCTTTATGCGCAACATGGGTGGCGGAGCTGGTGGTAAAAACGGTCCAATGAGTTTTGGTAAGTCGAAAGCTAAAATGTTGGCAGAAGACCAAATTAAAGTCACATTTACCGATGTGGCTGGTTGTGACGAAGCAAAACAAGAAGTTGTTGAAATTGTTGATTTCTTAAAAGATCCATCAAAATTTAAACGTTTAGGTGCAACAATTCCTAAGGGCGTATTGATGGTGGGTCCACCGGGTACAGGTAAAACTTTACTTGCAAAAGCAATTGCAGGCGAAGCGAAAGTGCCATTCTTTAGTATTTCAGGTTCTGACTTTGTTGAAATGTTCGTGGGTGTGGGTGCGTCTCGTGTTCGTGACATGTTTGAACAAGCGAAGCGCCATGCGCCTTGTATCATCTTTATTGATGAGATTGATGCTGTGGGTCGTCACCGTGGTTCAGGTACAGGTGGTGGTCACGATGAGCGTGAGCAAACCTTGAACCAAATGTTGGTTGAAATGGATGGCTTTGAAGGCAATGAAGGGATTATCGTCATTGCTGCAACAAACCGTGCAGACGTACTAGATAAAGCTTTACTTCGTCCAGGTCGTTTTGACCGTCAAGTTATGGTCGGTCTACCAGACATTAAGGGTCGTGAGCAAATCTTAAATGTTCACATGAAGAAATTGCCTTCAGTGACTGGTGTCGATGTACAAGTACTGGCACGTGGTACACCGGGCTTCTCAGGTGCGCAATTGGCAAACCTTGTGAACGAAGCTGCACTTTTTGCTGCACGTCGTAACAAGAACACTGTCGATATGCATGATTTTGAAGATGCAAAAGACAAGTTGTATATGGGTCCTGAACGTAAGTCGATGGTGATTCGTGAAGAAGAACGTCGTGCAACAGCGTACCATGAAGCGGGTCATGCGATTGTAGCTGAAATTCTACCGGGCACAGATCCTGTGCATAAAGTGACCATTATGCCACGTGGTTGGGCGTTGGGTGTAACATGGCAGTTGCCTGAACATGATCAAACCAGCCACTATAAAGACAAAATGTTGAATGAACTTTCAATTTTGTTTGGTGGTCGTATTGCCGAAGAAATCTTTATCAACCAAATGTCGACAGGTGCTTCAAACGACTTTGAACGTGCAACTAAAATGGCACGTGCGATGGTCACTAAGTACGGTATGTCTGACAAACTTGGTGTAATGGTGTATGAAGATGATTCTCAGCAATCATTCATGGGTAGTATTGGTAGCCGTACCATTTCTGAAGCAACTCAACAGCAGGTTGATGCTGAAGTCCGCCGTATCATTGATGAGCAATACCGTGTTGCACGTGACATCTTGGAAAATAACAAAGATATCGCGCATGCGATGGTGAAAGCCTTGATGGAATGGGAAACGATTGATCGCGAGCAAATTCGTGACATTATGGAAGGCCGTGAGCCACAACCACCGAAAGTGTATGTTGCAGAAAATCCTGTGATTGATGTAACACCAACAGATGGTCCAAGCACACCACCACCGTTGCCATCAGCAACTTAAGATTTAACTCTTGAAATAAAGGACCACCTTCGGGTGGTTTTTTATTGTGCATATTTTTTTATGTTTTAAAGAAAAATAAGCACACAGCTCTGCTACACGCGTTAAGATAATCCTAGTTGAACTGGAGTAAATTAGATGCAATTGATGGCTTTACCAAAGAAAATCCTACATTGTGGTGAACTATCACTCGATTTGTCGGTACCGCAGGTGATGGGTATTCTGAATGTGACGCCAGACTCGTTTAGTGATGGTGGACAACATAATGGTGAAGTGCAGGCGATTGCACATGCGAAGCAAATGATTGCAGATGGAGCAACGGTGATTGATGTAGGGGGCGAGTCCACACGTCCAGGTGCATCTGTGGTTGAGGTCGAGGAAGAAATTCGTCGTGTTGTTCCAGTGGTGGAAGCCTTGGCTGAACTTGATGTGGTTATTTCGATTGATACTTCTCAACCTGAGGTGATTCGAGCTGCTGTTGCCGCTGGTGCGCATATTTGGAACGATGTCCGAGCTTTGACACGCCCGAAGGCATTAGAGACTGCTGCTGAACTGAATATTCCTGTAATTATTATGCATATGCGTGGTGAGCCGACCACCATGAATGGCTTAGATCACTATGATAATGTTACTCAAGATGTAATAACAGAGCTTTCCCTACGTGTGGATGATGCCTTAAAAGCAGGGGTGCGGCCAGAAAATATTATGATTGATCCCGGTTTTGGCTTTGCTAAAAACGCAAAGCAGAACCTTAAACTTTTAAAAGAATTTCATCAACTGAACCAACTGGGTTATCCTATTTTGTCCGCATTGTCACGAAAACGCTTTATAGGTGAAGCTTTAGGTGGGGCTGATGCAAGGCAACGAGCTGTGGGTTCTGTAGCAGGACATTTAATGAGTATTCAACAAGGTGCGTCTATGGTACGTGCCCATGATGTCAAAGCGATGAGCGATGCGATTAAAGTTTGGAATGCAATGAACTTAGCTTAGCGGAAAATGCAGTAATGATAGCTTGAGCTATTAGCGTAGTTGACCTGAAGCATTTATTTAAACAAGCAGGATCTTGGGGTTCTGCTTTTTTATTTGGTGATTTGTTTGGTTTATGTTATACAGACTCGTTTTTTAAGTTTCTCGTTTTGAGTGCCTGTATGTTTGCAGATTTACTTCTCCCTATGTTTGATGATGAATACTATCCAGATATTCTTGTTGCCGAAGTGAAACAACATGTTGAAGCTTTTGCCAAGAAAATTGTGAAAGCAAAGTCTGAAGATGATATTTATCAATATGCCAATGCAACTGTCGCTGAAATAAATGAAATGAAGCCCCATTTTGAAGATCTGGATTCATCTTTGGATGATACTGCTGCAGACTTTATTGCAGAAGCCATGATGATGGTGGTGCAAGGTGCAGGTTATATGGATATTGAAATGGAAGAGTTGGTGGTCAATAGAGAGTGGTGAATCACTCTCTATTCTTATGTTCGTGAGATAGACTGGATGAACGAAAGGTTTAAAGTTCATCTAAAAGGTCACTTAGATGACAGCTTTGATTTAGGTGCTCATTTTCAATTGCATCAACCGTCATCACATATTGATCTTTAATCATTTCAGCATTTGCACTGAGATTCAGCCAAAACTTTGGATAAGTTTTTATGAGTGTGCGTATGTGTTGTTCATCACGTGTATGGTTAAAACTTAATTTAAACTCTGCATCTACAGACTTACACGCATGTAAGTAAAGCTGTTGGTCTTTTTCAATGATGGTCCCTGCGAACAGATCATAAAATTTTTCAGTATTTGTCTCTGAGGTCTTTGTTTCTGCGTGAGTGATGTTTGAAAGGCTCAGGATTAAAGCAATAAAGCTTAGAATTTTTTTCATATTGTTGTGGTTTAGTGATTTTGATTTATAAATTATAGGTATAAAAAAACCAGCATTATGCTGGGTTCTTTTATTGCACCATCTTAATTGTTTTAAGAATGGTGCCCGAGGCCAGACTCGAACTGGCACGCTTTGTGGGCGGGGGATTTTAAATCCCCTGTGTCTACCGATTTCACCACTCGGGCATGAGCGCAATAATAGAGGAGGAAATAAATATTGGCAAGTCTATTTGTGCTTATTTGCTTTCTTTTCAATCAATTCAGCAGTTTATGTTTAAAAACTAGCACAATCATCTGTACTGCACTCGTTCAGGCTTCATAAAAATGTCATCGACTTGAGATATGCATGTCATCTTTTTCGCATAAATTTCAAGTCCATATCGTCTTTAGGCTATCCACATGACAAAAAAAATGAACCGCCGAGAACTGATTCAAAAAACTTTGGCTGGATTTGGAGCGTTATCTTTACCGATTTCACTGACTGCATGTGGAGGAGATGGTTCAGACTCCGACACACAGCCGACAACTCAAGCACAGTTTTTACATGGGGTGGCAAGTGGAGACCCCTTGCAAACGCAGGTCATCATTTGGACTCGTTTGACGCCTAGCGATACTAGTGCACGTTTAGAAGTACAGTGGGAAGTAGCAAAGGACACGGACTTTAAACAAATTGTAGCAACTGGGAAGGTACTGACCACTGCCACGCAGGATTTTACCGTGAAAGTCGATGCCACTGGCTTAGTTGCAGGGCAAAGTTATTTCTATCGTTTTAAATATGCTTCAAATTATTCGATGATCGGACAAACCAAGACTTTAGCAGATGAGGTGCAAGCCGTTCAATTTGCAGTTTGTTCATGTTCAAACTATCCAGCGGGTTATTTCCATATTTATAAAGAAATGTCAAAACAGGATGTGGATGTTGTCATTCATTTGGGAGATTACATCTATGAGTATGGTATGGGGGGCTACGCAACAGAAGAAGCAGTAGCGATGGGACGTGCGCTGGCGGATGATAACAACTTAGAAATTATTCACTTAGATGACTATCGTAAACGTTATGCCTTATATCGCTTAGATCTAGACTTACAAGCTGCACATCAACGCCATCCGTTTATTGTGGTATGGGATGACCATGAGTTAGCCAATGATACATGGAAAGATGGTGCTGAGAACCATCAGTCAGACACAGAAGGTGATTTTGCAGAACGTAAATTTGCCGCACTGGCTGCGTATTTTGAATGGATGCCGATCCGTCCGCTTTCTGAAAAAGATCATTTAAATATTTATCGCCAGTTTAACTTTGGTAATTTGGTGCAGTTGAATATGTTGGATACGCGCATCTTGGCGCGGAGTAAACAGTTAGATTATGCGGACTATTTAACCGCATCGGGTTTGGATGCTGTACGCTTTACTACAGATATGCAAGACCCAAATCGAACGTTACTCGGGTTGAATCAACGCGCATGGTTAACACAGCAACTTGCGAGCTCAAAAGCCACATGGCAAGTTTTGGGTCAGCAGGTGTTGATGAGCAAAATGCTCATTCCAGCCGAAATGTTACAAGTGCTCAGTGCAATCAGTAGTGGTGCGGTAACTCCAGAAGTTTTAGTGCAGGTGAATCAACTGATTAAAGAATTGGTCGAAATAAAACTGCGTTACTTAAATAATGACCCTTCTTTAACGGTAGAGCAGTTGTCTCGTATTAAGACTGTGGTTCCTTACAATTTAGATGCGTGGGATGGTTATGCAGTTGAACGCGAGACGCTGTACGGCACACTGCAGTATTTGAATAAAAAGGTTGTGGTCTTGGCTGGTGATACACATAATGCATGGGCATCGAACTTACATGATTTAACAGGGCAGTTTGTAGGCGTGGAGTTGGCGACAAGCTCAGTTTCCTCGCCCGGTATGGAAAAGTATTTGTCTATTCCGATGCAACAACTCAAAGAGTTTGAGTTTGCTTTTACAACCTTGATTGATGAGCTGAATTATTGCAATTTAAATCAGCGTGGCTATTTGAAAGTCAGTTTTACTGCTGAGCAAGTACAGGCAGATTGGATATTTGTTGATACCATTAAGCAAAAAGAATACAGCGTAGATGAAACACGATCATATCAAGTGATACTGGATCCAAGCTTATTGCCAGTCGGCAGTTTAAAGCAAACGGCATAAATGCTGTCCATAAAAAACCGAGCATCATTGCTCGGTTTTTTTATAATTTTTCATCAATATAACTATCCAGATCGAGATGTTTGATCTGTTTGCAATAAGCCTGTTCATACTTGAGAAGTTTTACATATAAATCTGCTTCATGTCCCAATTGTATTTTTCTGGCTTGGTAATGGCTAGATTGACTCGAAATTAGACGTAATTTAAGGCGCGATTTGACCGTTTGCTTGTAGGCCCAAAAACAGATGCGTCTAAGTTGTTGTAGTTGATAATGCTCAAGCGACTGGCTATGGTCACGAAATAAATTTTCTTTATAGAAGCGGACAAAACCAAAGTTAACGCCAAAATAAAACAAGATCCACATCAGCAAACTGCTTTCAGTGAACATTAAATTCAGCCCACTCAAGAGAATTACAACTGCAAGCTTGATTGGTGCGTGACGTAACAGTTGATAGAGCGAGTGCGATGAGTGTTTAATTTGTTTAATGACAAAGGGTAGCACCCACATTAGTACCAATAAAATACTAATAATGGCATAGCTCAGACTTTGAAATGCATCCAACTTTTCCAGATGATTTGAGAAAAAATTTTGTAAAATAAGGCTGATCGGAATAAAAATCATCACCGCCAAGACCCAAGGAACGAGTTCCCGCCAGTCATCCAAAATACCACGTGTTTTGATTTGGCTATACAATAAAAAATTGCGCTTAAATGCAGCAGGGTAAAGGGTCTCTAATTGTTGCAGTAACAGTTGGACTTGTTTAGATTGCATCGTCAAAAAAAGAACGTATGAAAAAATAGCCTTTACTATAGAGGATTTGCGTCGTTATCGTGCAAAAAAATACGATAATCAGAATATTCAGTATGAAATGATGAAGAATTTAATTTTTTCATGCCAAATTATGCGAAAATAGACGATTCAATTTTTTTGTCTAAGGGCAGTTCATGACTGATCAATCTCCTGAATCTTTAAGTGATATCGAAATTTTAGACATTTTGCAGTCTATGAAAGACGATGTGCTTGATACAGAGGCAAAAGAAGAGATCCGTAAAGGGGGGAAAGCTGGTCGTCAAGAAGCACATAAACTTGCGATTGTGGCTTTGAACCAATCTTTTGAAAGTAAGTTTGTTGAGGCTGTGGCTTTGGCATTGGGTCTTAATGATGCCCAAGCCAAAAAAATTCGCTACAAGAAAGACCGTATTCGCATTTTAAAAGTGCGTGGTATCGACTACATGGCAATTGATGGCGCGGAAACAGCACAAGTCTTGTCACAAGTTGCGCAGGCGATTGTACGTGAAGATGCAACCGTGACCCATGATTTACACAACATCTTCCCATTTTGGAAAGAAGGCTGGCCAATGGTTCAGTTTGACAGTGCCTATAAAATCTTAGCTGAAGATATTACCATTCATTATCAAGCGACTTTAGATCAATTACTTGAATTATATGGTCGTTAAGATCGCAGGATTAAAAGCACCTTCGGGTGCTTTTTTATCGACTAGTATTTAGGAGTTGAAAATCCACGCCAATAGTAGGCTGATAGGCCAAATAAAAAGTCGCCACCATGTGATGAGTGGATTCCAAAAATATTGTCCAAAAGATAGAGTATCGTTAAAGCTTCGTTGTCCACGTTCATAAGCATAAGGTGTGATACGCCATGCCAAAATCAGTAAAACAACAGCAGCAACAATCAGTAAGGTGTGACTGTACTGGAAAAAATAGTAATAAATTAAATACAGTGCAGAATAAAAAAAGGTACATGCCAGCACAGCAGGCAATGAAAAAGACATGAGTTTGACTCTATTTGTATAGTTATTTCAACGTATTATAAATGAAAAAATACCCGATGTGATCCATCGGGTATTTATGTGTGAAGATGATTCAAAATGGTGTGCTTTGAATCATTGCATGCTGTTTATTTAGCCGAGAGTTGAATAGAGTGGGAAAATACCAAAGATCACTGCAGTGACGAGCATCACTAAACACGTAATGATTGCCCATTTGATGGTAAATTCTTGGTGTTCACCAAAGTTAATACCGGCTAATCCGCAGAGTAAATAAGTCGATGGCACCAAAGGTGAAAGTAAGTGTACGGGTTGACCAACAATCGAAGCCCGTGCCATTTCCACAGGACTGATACCATAGTGTCCAGCGGCTTCAGAGAGCACAGGCAGTACACCAAAATAGAAGGCATCATTCGACATAAAGAAAGTCAGTGGCATACTAATCACCGCCGTGATTGGCGCTAAATACGGTCCCATACTTTCAGGAATAATTGCAACCAGTTCTTGAGACATGGCTTCAACCATACCTGTACCAGATAGAATGCCAGTAAAAATACCTGCCGCGAAGATAATCCCGACTACAGCTAAGGCACTGGCAGAGTGGTTACCCACCAAACGCTTTTGCATGTCTAAATCAGGATAGTTCACCACTAATGCAATACACAGTGCAACCATGAACAGAATTGCTGCAGGCAATAGCCCCATCACTAGGCAGACCATAAGTACTAAGGTCAATAGTGCATTGAACCATCTTAAGTGCGCGCGGTTGGCTTCAGGTTCTTGTGAAATTTGAATACTGTCGCCATGGCTAATGTCTAATTCCACAATACCAATACGCTTACGTTCCATACGACCATACATAAAGCCGAGGAAGTATAGCCATCCAATAGCAACGAGCATTGGCAAAATCATAGGAACAAAGACATCATTTGGATCGACATGTAATGCGGTTGCTGCCCGCGCTGTTGGTCCACCCCATGGCGTTAAGTTCATGATGCCGCTCGCAAGCATCATTAAACAAGCCATGATTAAAGGGCTCATACCAATACGCTTATAAAGCGGTAGCATTGCAGCGACACAGATCATGTAAGTGGTTGAACCATCACCATCTAAAGACACAATTAAAGTTAGGGTAATGGTACCGAGGGTCACTTTTAAAGGATCACCTTTAACCTGCTTTAGAATCCATTTTACTGAAGGATCGAAAAGCCCAGTGTCGATCATGATGGCAAAATACAGGATAGCGAAAAGTAACATCACACCAGTCGGTGCAAGTTTTTTAATGCCTTCCATCATCATATCGCCAAGTTCGGCAATATTAAATCCAGCTAAATTATCAACAAAAAGACTTAAAACATAAGTAAGTAAAGCGAAAATGATAGGGATTAGAGTTAGGGCAACGAGGGCGCTCAGACGTTTAGACATGATTAAGTACATGAAGCACATAATCATGCCTAAACCTAATATGGTCAGCATGAATCAATCCTTTGAACGTGTTAAGTCTGTTTATTAATCAAGTGATAGCGATAGTATGCAATTCAACAGAATTTTTAAATGCTCTTAAACAAATGTGGTTTTCCATTCTATTTTTCTAAAAAATAATATATATCTATAAAGTATGGTAGAGATACTTAATTTGTATAACTCAAAAGATGCTTTGAGTATTTCAAAAAAAAACCTTGCACTGGAGGCAAGGTTTTTTATTAAAAGAAGAGTAGCTTATTCTTCATCACTTTTACTTTCAGATGTTTTGATTTCTTCAAGTAGGCGTGTGACTAAGAGTTGGTCAATTTTAAAATGATCGACATCCACGACTTCAAACTTAAAGCCTGCATATTCAACAGTGTCGGCAGGACGTGGAATTTTTCGCAGACGGTACATCATAAAACCTGCAAGCGTTTCATAATTCTCTTCATCTGGCATTTCATCAATTTCAAGTGCGTGCTTAATATCTTCAATGGGTGTACTGCCATCAATCAACCATGAATTATTATCGCGTTTAATAATTTGTTGCTCAGCCTCAATTGGTGTAACCCAGTCACCCATCACGGTAATCATAATGTCTGAGAGGGTAATCACACCTACGACCAAAGCATATTCGTTAATCACGACTGCAAACTTTTCTTTGGTGGAGCGGAAACGGTCTAATAACTCAGATAAGGTTAATGTGTCTGGAATGGTGAGTACATTACGAATGGTACTTTCGTTGAGTTGCAGTAAAGATTGATTATTTAGAATACGGACCAGAATGTCTTTGGCATCGACATAGCCAATCACATCGTCAATATTTTCACTGCAAACAAGAAATTTAGAATAAGGATATTGAGCTAATTTTTGGCGAATACTTTCTTCAGGTTCATTCAACGTAAAGTAAATGACATTTTCACGAGTGGTCATACTAGATGGAACATTTCGTTCTTCTAGCTCAAATACGTTTTCAATGAAATGGTGTTCTTGCTTTTGTAGGACTCCTGCTTGTGCACCAGCATCCATCACCGCAGAAATGTCATCAAAGGTAATGTTGTCATCCCGTGTCGTGTTGACCTTAAACAGGCGGAACAGCAAATTGGCCACTGCGTTAATAATCCAAGCAAGTGGCTTACAGACTTTAATAAAAACTTGAATCGGGTTGATCACCGCAATCGAAATTTTCTCAGGTGCAATCATAGCCAAACGTTTTGGCATGAGGTCTGCAAACAAAATGAACAGGGAGGTGACTAAGGTAAATGACAATGCAAAGCTAATGGTTTCCGCCCATGGCCCTGTATAAAAGCGAGAAACAAAGGTCATGAAATAAGGACGAAAAGCCCCCTCACCTAAAATACCGCCCAAGATCGCCACTGCATTTAAGCCAATCTGCGAAGCAGCAAAGAAGTCGGCAGAATTTTCTTGTAAATTCAAAACTTTCTGTGCTCGATCATCGCCAGACTCAGCCAAGATTTTTAGCTTGACTTTACGTGCTCCTGCTAGTGCTATTTCTGTCAGAGACAAGAAACCCGCCCCAGCAATTAGGACTAGAATGATAACTATGTTTTGAAAAAGGCTCACGGAATCCACCTGTGATTCATCGTTATTATGAATATTTTTAACACAAAAAATGAAGGCAGTAATAAATTACTGCCTTCTATCATACCTGAGTATTGGTATGAAAATGAATTATTTAGAACTTGAATGCTTAATAATGTGAGAATTGTGAGTTATTGCCCAGAAACTCACGATTTTCTTCCTCAATCATTTGACGTGCCACATATAAAATGAGTTGTCTGAGCCAACGGTGCGCAGGATGATGATGGAGTAGAGGACACCATGCCATCTTGAGCTCAAACTCTGGAATGTAAAACGGAGGGTCTTTGATGAGTAGGCTTTGGCTCTTGGCTTGTAAGCGTGCAATACGTGTTGGTAAGGTTGCAACTAAGTCGACATTAGATGCCAGTAGAGCAGGCATTTGGTAGTGGCGAGTAAAGACCGAAATTTTACGCTTTTGCCCAATCCGTTCCAAAGCTTGGTCAATCCAGCCGAGTCCAGCTTGTTTTTCAGGGTTGACGCCGAAACCAACGCCCATACCAGTTTTAGAGACCCAAATGTGTTGAGCATCTAAATAGCTTTTTAAGTTCAAATTGCCAGCAGCAGGGTGTTTACTGTTAAGTAGGCAAGAGAAACTGTCACGCCAAACAAGAACTTGGTGGAAGCTTTGTGGAATTTCATTGAAGCGGTTGATGGCTAAATCGACTTTCCCTTGTTCCATGTCGCGATAGGACACGTCACTTGGGGTTAAAAAGTCTAAAACGACGTTGGGTGCTTCAGAGCGAAGCGCTTTCACGAGACGAGGAACCAAAGTTGCTTCAGCATAGTCCGAAGTCATAATACGGAATACGCGATTTGAGGTATAAGGACGGAACTCGGTACGAGGTTCCAAAATCATGGAAAGATCGGAAAGTGCGTCGCGAATGCGCGGTTGTAATTCTAAAGCACGTTCTGTGGGAGTCATCCCTTCGGAAGAGCGAATCAGGAGAGGGTCGTTAAATAAGTTACGAAGGCGACGTAGGATATTACTCATAGCTGGTTGGGTGACACCCAATTGTTCAGCAGCTCGGGTTACATTTTTTTCACGTAAGAGTACGTCCAAGTAAATTAATAGGTTTAGATCAACCCGCTCCAGATTCATAAAAAAAATACCGAGAATAAAATCATGAAATTGTTTGCATTATGCCATAAGCCATCGGGCTTGTGTGAGAAACTGATGAAAAAAAAAGCATCAAAGTGTATTCGGAATTCTTCTTAAAAGGTGCGCTAAATAGAATGTTTTTAATCTGAAAATCTATTGGAATTTGGGTCAATATTTAGATTGGGAAGGCACGATGGTTGATGGTAATTTAGGCAAAAAAAAATGGCTTGAAATTACTATTATTAGTGGAATAAATGTGTGAAAAATACACTTTATCCCAAGCAAATGTTTTTTGTCATTTGAGCTAAATGAAACATTGATTTCTAGTTTAAACTGTTTTTTTGAACTGCCGAGACTTAAGTCTAATGAAGAAATATTGAACTTAATGTTTAAATTTAAAGCATTTTATATTTTATATAAAATCATAAATAACATATACTTGATTTGAAATTAGTAAAATATAATTCGACTTTTATCTACCCATTTTTTAAATAAATACCGAAAATTAATGCAGAATATTGGATTAATTTTTTCTGCCAATCTAATCTGTATTCATCGCAACGAAGCGCTCTAAATCTAAGCAAAAGCTCGAGGGTCTGATTTTAGCCATTCGTTGAAGAAAATCCTAATATTATTACAGGAAATATCATGACTACATACCAAACAGCGATTGATGCAATCCGCGAATTAAAAGCAAAATTCGGTAGCACTTGGGCAGACATCAGTCCTGAAGATGCTGCGCGTATGCAATTACAAAACCGTTTTAAAACTGGTTTAGACATTGCTAAATACACAGCTGCGATTATGCGTCGTGATATGGCTGCTTATGATGCTGATTCTAGCAAATACACTCAATCTTTGGGTTGCTGGCACGGTTTCATCGCACAACAAAAAATGATTGCGAACAAAAAATACTTCGGTACAACTGAACGTCGTTATATCTACCTTTCTGGTTGGATGGTTGCTGCACTTCGTTCAGAATTTGGTCCGCTTCCTGACCAATCTATGCACGAAAAAACTTCAGTACCTGCTTTGATCGAAGAAATCTACACTTTCTTACGTCAAGCTGATGCGAAAGAACTTAACGATTTATTCCGTGCGCTTAAAAAAGCAAACGAAGCGGGTGATACTGCTAAAGCTGCTGAAATCACTGCTCAAATCGACGGTTTCCAAACTCACGTTGTGCCAATTATTGCGGACATCGACGCTGGTTTCGGTAACGAAGAAGCGACTTACTTACTTGCTCGTAAAATGATTGAAGCTGGTGCTTGTGCACTTCAAATCGAAAACCAAGTATCTGACGCGAAACAATGTGGTCACCAAGCTGGTAAAGTAACAGTTCCACACGAAGACTTCATCGCTAAAATCCATGCATTACGTTATGCATTCTTAGAAATGGGTCTTGATGATGGTATCATCGTTGCGCGTACTGACTCTGAAGGCGCTGACTTGACTCAAAAAATCCCAGTGGTTAAAGAGCCAGGTGACATTGCTTCTCAATACATCAGCTACTTAGACACAACTGAAATTGACATCGCTGATGCTCAAGAAGATGAAATCTTGATCAAGCGTGATGGTAAATTACACCGTCCTAAGCGTTTAGCTTCTGGTTTATACCAGTTCCGTGCTGACACTCAAATTGACCGTGTTGTACTTGACTGTGTATCTAGCCTTCAAAATGGTGCTGACCTTCTTTGGATCGAAACTGCGACTCCAAACGTAGAAGAAATCGCTCACATGGTTAACCGTGTACGTGAAACAGTTCCAAATGCTAAGCTTGTTTATAACAACAGCCCATCATTCAACTGGACGTTAAACTTCCGTCAACAAGCTTACGACCGTTGGGTTGCTGAAGGTAAAGACGTATCTGCTTACGACCGTGCTAAATTAATGAGCGCTGAGTACGATGCAACTGAATTAGCTGCTGATGCTGATGAGAAAGTACGTACATTCCAAGCAGATGCTTCTCGTGAAG